>NZ_JBCNBW010000041.1:0-58619 GCF_050478865.1 Aeribacillus pallidus
CACAAAATGTGGTGATGAATCAGGTTGTAAAAAGGAAACGAATAGTAGAAAAGTAGGTTCCAATCGCTTGATTTTCAATATGTGGAATGTAAAATTAAGTAAGTGGTTTATATGTTTTGTAATATATGAGTTGGGGGTGGCCGTTGTGAAACGAGCGTTACATCTTTTATTCATTTGCAGTTTTTTGTTGATAGGGTGCTCAGAGGAAGATGGAACACCTTCTATTGAAATTCCGGCCCACGAAAATGCGAAAATCCAATTGTCTGTTGAAGGGAAAAAACTAATGAAAGACGATGTTCGTACGGAAACATATGTCAATCGAGTAACAGATACACGATATTCTTTTCGTGTGGAATCAGATGGTGAACAAATAGGAACGATCCATGTTACAACGAGAGAATTAGATAATGGGGACGTATTTGTTTTTACGAAACTAGAAAATAACATGGAAGAGCCTTTAAAAGTATATCTCAATATTCCGTTGAACGACGTCAATCGATACGAAGTAAATGATTGGGACCAACGACACGTAGAGCATCAACATGACAAGACAACAGGGGTTGATGAAACAACTGGACCTATTGGTTTAATGAAAGTATTTAACTATGATGAGGAAAAGTTTGAACTTGTTTTAAGTAAAAACTACCAATCTCGAAAACTAACGAAAAAATATGAAGATGGACGGAAAAGTATTGTTCGTGAACTAATTAAAGAAGAAAAGCGTTTTTATACATATTTAAATAATGATCAATTAGTCATTTCGTTACCGATGGCTTCATCAGGAAAAGATATTTCAGAAAGCTGGCTTTTACTTTCCTCTGATCGGTTGTTTGAAAAGGAAGAAAACCTCCAAAAATGGATTGATTTTCACCTTGATAATTATAAAGCAGCCAAATCGTGGTTAACCGCAGAAGGTCCATATAAGAAGCTTCCATGGTCCATTGAGCCTGGAACCAAGCTTGGTTATGGTCGAAATCTTGGCTTAATACAAGATAAAACGGCTTTAGATAGTTTTGAACAATACAGAGAGCGTTATTACTATGATTTAGTATTAAATTCAATGGCCGATTTACTTGCATTTAAAAACGAAAAAGGAACAGCTATTTGGGAAACAGAGTATACGAGTACATGGTTAAAGAAAGCGTACGGAACAACAGCACCATACATTGATACTCGACATAATGAAAATATTGCCCTATTTTTGACAAGAGTAGGAAATTTATTAAATATTGAAGAACTGAAAAATGCAATCACTATTTATGGGGATTATTTAATTGAACAGGTGGAAATTGGTAATACTATTCAAGTGGGTGAGGGGTATTTAATTGCCGATTACTTCTCGCCTTATGATCAATCACAGAAAACGCATGCATCTTTAAATCATATTCTAGGCGGCGTTAACTTATTGTTAGATTGTTACTCAGCTACGGGTAATGAAAAGTATTTAGATGTGGCTCTCCATATTATAAAGGGAGTAGAAGAGTTAGGAGAACAATGGATTCGTGATTCTGGAGATCTTTGGTATCAAGTTAATCCAGATTTGACGTTTACTGGTAATGATTATGAATTATTAACGCTTATTGATTTATTAACGACTCAAGAAAAACTGGAAGAGATTCAATTGGAACGTAATCAAATGCTTGATCGATTCATTCGATCGAAAGCGAGTTATTTAGTTCGTGAAGAGAAGGAAATGTATGACTATGTAAAAGAGATGCTAGTTAATCAAGGATTTGGAGATATATTAAAAGAAGAATAATGAAAAAGGACTCATTTGCCTGGAGCAATGAGTCCTTTTTTTTGAAACATTTATCTTTCTACTTCCGTCTCCAAATACACCGTCTCCCCTTCCGTAATCACCGCTTGTCCGTTTGTGAGTTCGGTCATCCAGTCGGTGAAGGAAGCAGTTTGGTTTTCTTCGACATATGTTTCGATTTCGACTTGGTCGAGGTAGTGGATGTCTTTTATTTGATAAATCGATGAACGAAGCTCGTTTTCGACTTTTCCAAGCCATGTGTAATCAATTTTTGTATGCATAACCCGCATGAGTTTTCGTTCGACAACACCGGTTGCTTTGATTCCTTCGGAGGTTGCTTTTCCATATGCCCGAATGAGGCCGCCGGCACCGAGTTTAATACCTCCGAAGTAGCGAGTAACCACAACGACGGTATCTTTTAAATCTTTCTTTTTCAGTACTTCTAACATGGGAACTCCGGCGGTGCCGCTTGGTTCTCCATCATCATTCGCTTTTTGAATTTGATTGTTTTCTCCGATCATATACGCAGAACAATTGTGAGTTGCGTCCCAGTGTTTCTTTTTGATTTCTTGAATAAATGCTTGAGCTTCCTCTTCGGTTTGTACACGGTTTACATAGGCAATAAACCGGGACTTTTGAATAACAATTTCATGTTCACCATAACCTTTTACCGTATAGTAACGAGGTAGCATGTCTGTTCACTCCTCAACTATTCTTTTGCCATTGTAAACGAGATTTTATTTTTCGACAACAAAAGTCATTCGATGAAGAAACCGTCAAAATTAATACAAAAATTTTAAAAATTAATACATTCCTATACAAATATTAACATCATCATTTCATCATAACATAAAATTGCCCTGTATTGTAAATAAACTTTAATATTCGACAAAAATAGACATGTTATAATAGGAGCTAGAAGGATCCGCAAACAGGTTGCAGGTAAAAGTTCTCACGGATGACGGACATTATTCCTATATCAGTTAGTCCAAATAGCATATGTACATAGAGCAAAACTACTTCTTTTTACCGAAATTTGGTCTTTTTGGTTCAATTTCCATAGGAAAGAATAGTTTCCTCTTTTTTTTCCATGTACAATATTTGTAGCATCAGGCGATGGGGTTCATCGGAGGGAAAAGAATGAAAGTGGATAATGTCGATGTGAAGGCATTAGATAAAGTAGTCGATAAAATGATTCAAACTGTCGACCAAAGTAAAGATGAAATTTTTAATATAGGGGAACGTTGTCGACAAGATTACGAAGCGATCTCATTAGAGCTAGAAGAAGTTAAGAAAATGTTCGAACAGGTGATTGCAGAAGGAGAAGAGCTGGAAGTAAAGTCTCGATTAGCACGAAATCGCTTATCTGAAGTGAACAAAAATTTTCACCAATATACCGAAGAACAAGTACGTGAAGCATATGAGAAAGCACACGAATTTCATACGAAGCTTCAGATTAATCATCAAGTAGAAAAACAGCTGCGCGATCGGCGTGATGAATTGGAACGTCGTTTACGGTCACTTGAGCATACAATCGAACGGGCCGAACATTTAGTATCTCAAGTATCGGTTGTATTAAATTATTTACAGACGGACTTTAAACAAGTTGGTGAAATGATCAAAGATGCGAAGGAGAAAAAAGATTTTGGTTTACGCATCATTGAAGCTCAAGAAGAAGAAAGAAAACGTCTGTCGAGGGAAATTCATGATGGTCCAGCGCAAATGTTAGCGAATGTTCTTATGCGCTCAGATTTAATTGATCGAGTGTATCGGGAGCGGAGTCCAGAAGAAGCGTTAAAAGAAATTCGGAGCTTAAAACAGATGGTTCGATCGGCATTATATGAGGTGCGACGAATTATCTATGATTTGCGCCCGATGGCACTGGATGACTTAGGCTTAATTCCTACCCTCAAAAAATATTTACAAACGATCGAAGAATATCATAAAGGGACAAAAATCCATTTTACGAATTATGGCTTAGAAACAAGACTTCCTCCAAATTATGAAGTAGCACTCTTTCGCTTGATTCAAGAGTCTGTACAAAATGCCCTTAAACACGCCCAAGCGCATGAGATCCAAGTAAAAGTCGATATTCAAAACCATCAAGTGACCGCCGTTGTGAAAGATGATGGCAAAGGATTTGACCCTTCTGTGAAACAACCGGGTTCGTTCGGCATTATGGGAATGAAAGAACGGGTCGATTTGTTAGAAGGGGAATTGTCCATTCGTTCAAATATAGGCGTAGGAACGGTTGTATATATCCAAGTACCATTAAAGAAATGATCGTTGTTCAAACGTAGGGAGGCGAAAACAATGGCAATTAACATTGTCATTATCGATGATCATCAATTGTTCCGTGAAGGAATGAAACGTATCTTAGAATTTGAAGAAGAGTTTACCGTTGTTGCGGAAGGAAATGATGGTACCGAAGCGGTTCAACTCGTTGAAACATACCAACCAGATGTTGTGCTAATGGATATTAACATGCCTGATATGAATGGCATTGAAGCGACAAGACAGCTGATTGAAAAATTTCCAGAAACGAAAGTGATTATTATTTTATCGATTCATGACGATGAAAACTATGTAACGCACGCCTTAAAAACTGGTGCGATGGGTTATTTACTAAAAGAAATGGATTCTGAAACGTTAATTGAAGCGGTGAAAGTTGTATCAGAAGGTGGATCCTATTTACATCCGAAAGTGACGAGAAACTTACTGAACGAATTTCGACGCCTGGTGGCTCATGGGGAAGAAAAGAAACAAAACACGCAATTTCACCAAACGGAAGTTCGTCGTCCGCTTCACCTATTAACGCGTCGGGAATGTGAAGTATTGCAACTGTTAGCGGATGGAAAAAGTAATCGTGCTATCGGTGAAGCGTTATATATCAGTGAAAAAACGGTGAAAAACCACGTTAGTAATATTTTACAAAAAATGAATGTGAACGACCGTACTCAAGCGGTTGTTATGGCCATTAAAAACGGTTGGGTGGAGGTTCGGTAAAAACAATACGCCCTATTTCCAAAATTGGAAAGGGCGTTTTTTTATGTGGGAAAATTTACGGCCGTCTGCGAGCAAAATCAACGAAACGAAATTTATCCAACCGGTGGCGTGATTCGGTATATTGAAACAGCGTCACGTCTTCTAAATACACGTAGTTTTTTACGACAACAATATGTGTATCATTTCCGATATCTAAATATTGGCGGTCCTCATCTGTACAGCGTTCCACGACAATTTCTTTTTTGGCAAAGCTAATAGTCAAACCGAGATCGTTTTCCAAGTATTCGTAAATCGATTGTTCACATATTTCTTTGGACAAATAAGGAACGTGCTTTTTCAAGAAGAAGTCTTTGTCTAAAATAATCCGCTCTCCTTGAATTTCACGTGCCCGAATGACTTTCCATACTTCATCGTCTGGAGACGCTTGTAATTGATTTTGAAGCCAAGTGTCAGGCTGTTGGAGACCAAATTCATACACAATCGTTCGAGATTGTCGTCCGAGCGATTTTTGTAATTCTTTAAAGCTTACCAGTCCCGATATGGGAAAACTAAACTTTGATACATCAAGGACAATGGACCCTTTTCCACGCACTTTTTGAATATACCCGTTTTGTGAGAGTAAATGTAATGCCTTCCGAATTGTTTCACGGGATGTGTCGTAAAGGTCGGCTAATTCATTTTCCGATGGCAAGATGTCCATTGGTTGATACGTGCCTTTTTGTATTTGGTCGGCTAAATCTTGATAAATCGTTAAATATTTTTTCACAGTCATTTCAATCACCACTCTTATTTTATCATAATCCCCATGGTAAAATGTGAAGGACTAAGTGGAAGAAAGGAAGATGATTCGATGGTTCGAAAATATATCGTGCCGGTTCTTGTTGGCATGACGCTGCTAACGGCATGTAATAATGAAGGAACGGAACCTTCCGTTAAAGAGACCGATAAAGCAAAAACGACGTTACCAGCCCCACCGATTGAGGAAGCTGATATTCCGGAAGAAGAGAAAACGGCTCTTTTAGCCGTATTTCAACAGCATATAGACGCCTTTAATGCCGAAGATGTAGAGCGATATATGGACACTATTTCGAAAAAGCCATTATCGTTCGATTATGACGAAGAGAAGGTGTATGTTCAAAACGTGTTTGACGACTATGATATTACACTCAATCCACAACACGTAACGATTATTGAGTATACGAACAATAAAGCAAGTATTTTTGCTGAAATGCATACGGTCTCAAAAGACGATGCTGGAAACGAAATCGAAGACGTCGCCCGCCAAGTCACCATGTTTCGTAAAGACGACGGGCAATGGAAAATTGTCGCGACATTTGCGATGGATGCGGGAGAGAATAAATAGAAGATCGTAGTGGTGATATGAGCCGAAACCTATGGGCTGAATCAACTTTTATGAGCCCCAAATAGCTTTCTATGAGTCATACGGCTGTCTATGTGCCAAATTCCAACACCTATGAGCCAAATTCCAACACCTATGAGCCAAATTGAGGTGCTATGAGCCAAACTCTAACACCTATGAGCCAAATTGAGGTGCTATGAGCCAAACTCTAACACCTATGAGCCAAATCGAGTTGTCTATGTGCCGAATTCCAACACCTATAAGCCAAATCTAGTAATCTATGTACCAAACTTCAACTCCTATAAGCCCATTTTAGCCATCTATGTACCCAGGATGCGTTATTTAAGTTAATTGTGCCGTATACGTTCATCTAAATGAAAAAGGAGCAGCTCCGATAGGGAGTCTGCTCCTTTCTTTCTTATTTCGTTAAACGATAAATAATGGATTCGTACGGACGTAAGTTCACGCGCTTAAAATCGAGAGAAGAGTCTTTGTAGTTAGAAAGTAAAATTTCTGCTTGATAGTCACTTACGTCGTAGTCGTTTGGCAGTTCGAATACTGTTTCTTTACCGTAGAAGTTGTTGACAACGAGTAGCTTTTCGTTATCTCCGTGACGGAAGTACGCGAAAATGTCTGGATGGTCTTTTAAAATTAATTCGAACGTTCCGTCCGTAATGATGTCATACGTTTTCCGTAATTGGATGAGTTTTTGATAATGATAGAAGACGGAGTCTCGGTCTTTTAACGCTTCTTCTACGTTAATTGTTTGATAGTTTTTCGCGACGTCAATCCAAGGTGTTCCTGTTGTAAATCCTCCATGTTTTGAACTGTTCCATTGTACCGGTGTGCGTGAGTTGTCACGCGATTTTTGTTGTAAAATAGCGAGCACTTCTTCTTCGCTCTTTCCTTGTTCGCGTAAAATTTTATACATGTTATGCGACTCGACATCGCGATACTCGTCAATGGACGTAAACTTTGGATTCGTCATTCCGATTTCTTCCCCTTGGTAAATGTATGGGGTTCCTTTCATCATATGAATCGTTGTAGCAAGCATTTTGGCAGATTCTTTGTGATACTTTTCATCGTCACCATAACGAGAGACAATGCGCGGTTGGTCATGGTTGCACCAGAACAGAGCGTTCCAGCCACCGCCTTTATCCATTTCCACTTGCCATGTCGCTAAAATGTCCTTCAGTTTTAAGAAATCGAAATCAGCGACTGTCCATTTGTCACCGTTAGGATAATCGACTTTTAAGTGGTGGAAGTTAAACGTCATATTTAACTCTTGACGCTCTGGATTCGTGTACTTAATGCAATGGTCAATCGTTGTCGATGACATTTCACCAACGGTCATCATGTCATATTTCGAAAACACTTCTTGGTTCATTTCGTGCATAAAGTCGTGAACTCGAGGACCGTCCGTGTAAAATTTACGGCCATCTCCAGGAGGTACTGAGCCGTCGTCATCAAGGAAACGTTGGTCTTTTGAAATTAAGTTAATGACGTCGAGACGGAAGCCATCCACACCTTTTTGAAGCCAGAAGTGCATCATCTCGTACACTTTTTTACGAACTTCTTCGTTTTCCCAGTTTAAGTCCGCTTGGGTGACGTCAAATAAGTGTAAATAATATTGTCCCGTTTTTTCATCGTATTCCCAAGAGGAACCACCGAATTTGGATTGCCAGTTCGTTGGTTCAGAACCGTCTTCTTTCGGATCTTTCCAAATGTAAAAATCGCGGTACGGATTATCTTTTGACGATTTTGCTTGCTGGAACCATTCGTGATCCGTTGACGTATGGTTCACCACGATATCCATAATAATTTTGATGCCACGCTTATGCGCTTCATCCAATAGTTCGTCAAAATCTTCCATCGTTCCGTATTCTTCATGAATCGCGTAATAATCGCTAATATCATAGCCGTTATCTCGTTGTGGAGACTTGTAAATCGGTGTGAGCCAGATTACGTCGACGCCTAATTCTTTTAAGTAATCTAACTTTTCTGTAATCCCTCTTAAATCACCGACACCATTTCCGGTTGTATCGTTAAAGCTTTTCGGATAAATTTGGTACACAACTGCTTTTTTCCACCAAGGTTGTTTCATGTTCATCACCTTCTATTTAGTTTTGTGATACATTGAGCAAATATGAAAATGGCAAAAGGGGAGAGCGTATGGCTTCCCCTTTCAATGAATTATGCAGTTTTGTTTCCTTTTACTTTTGCCCAAATAAAGGTAAGCGTAAATGGAACAATTAACACAATCGCCATGCCGACGAAGAAGACGCCCCAGTATTCGTGAATAATGGATAAGAATCCTGGTAAACCTCCAACACCAATGGAGAACGCCTTTACATGATTGATAGACAATAGCACACCGGCAATCGCAGAACCGATGAGGGCGCTAATGAATGGGTAGCGATAACGTAGGTTCACACCGAACATCGCTGGCTCGGTAATTCCTAAAAACGCGGAAATCGCTGATGTTAAAGACAGGCCTTTTAGTTTTTCGTTTCCTTTCTCTACAAACATCATTGCAAAGGCAGCCGAACCTTGAGCGATGTTAGATAACGCGAGCATCGGCCATAAGAACGTACCGCCAGCCGTTGTCACTAATTGAATATCGACCGCTAAGAACGTATGGTGCATACCTGTGACAACGAGTACCGCGTATAAACCACCGTAAATGAGTCCACCAAGTGCGGCGAACTGATCGAAAATCGCAACAACGCCATCAGTTAATAAGTTTCCTAACCAGAAGGTAACCGGTCCGATAACTAGGAATGATGCAAAACCAGTGACAAGAAGTGCGACTGGAGCCACAACAAGCAATTTAATCGTGTCGTGTACGCGTTTGTTTAAAAAGATTTCAATTTTTGCAAGTAAATAGGATGCGACTAGGATTGGTAACACTTGTCCTTGGTAACCAACCTTTTGAATTTCTAAACCGAAAATGTTCCAGTACGGAATCGTACCTTCTGTCTTAGCGGAAGAGTACGCCCATGCGTTTAACAGGTCAGGGTGTACGAGCATAAGTCCGAGTACGATACCAAGTAATGGGCTACCTCCAAATTTTTTCACGGCTGACCAACCAATAAGACCCGGTAAGAAGACGAATGCTGTATTCGCAATTAAGTTAATAATGCTTGCGAAGTCAGCCCAGTTTTGATGCACTTCAATAAAAGATTGGCCATCATAGAAAATGTCTTTTCCGGTAAGAATATTGTTAATACCCATTAATAGACCGGCTGTAACGATTGCTGGCAAAATCGGAATGAAAATATCCGCTAATGTTTTAATGATACGTTGAACCGGATTAAGCTTTTTCTCTGTTTCGTTTTTAATGTCTTGTTTCGTTGCTCGCGCGATTCCTGTTTGTTCCACAAGTTCGTTGTATACTTTGTCAACAAGTCCTTGTCCAATAACGACTTGGAATTGTCCGTTTGTTGAGAACGAACCTTTCACGATGTCAATGGACTCTAATTTTTCTTTATCGACTTTTCCTTCGTCTTTTAAAGCAAAACGAAGACGGGTGACGCAATGACTAGCTGCGGCAATATTGTCTTTACCACCAATTGCGTCAACAATTTGACGAACGCTTTCTTTATTGACGCTCATGTTATTCCCTCCTATAAGTTCTGTTATATAAAAAGCGGTTACAAAACTAGTTCTTTGGTTGTATATACAAGTTGCATAACTATCGTACACCTGTATATACAAGTTGTCAACAAAAAAATTAAAACGTTTTCAAAATTGACACATCAGGAAAGATAGCGTTTGCAAAAAAAGGAAAATAAATCAATTGATTCCTTAAAATATGGTGCATTTGTCACTGTTTTTTTTATAAAATGGAGTGTAGAAAAATAAAATAAGGATGGTATTTCAATGAAAATAGCAATTGTCACGGATAGTACAGCTTATATTCCGAAAGAATTGCGTGAACAACTCGATATTCATATGATTCCGCTAAACGTCATATTTGGTCATGAAGCGTACCAGGAAGAAGTCGAACTTACGGTTGACCAATTTTATGAAGAAGTAAAGGCACGCGAAGATTTACCGACGACTTCCCAGCCGGCTGTAGGCTTGTTCGTCGAATTGTTTGAAAAACTCGCTCAAGAATACGAAGCGGTGATTAGCATTCATTTATCAAGCGGTATTAGCGGTACCTATCAAGGAGCTGTTACAGCTGGTCAAATGGTCGAAGGGATTCAAGTATACCCGTTCGACTCCGAAATTAGCTGTATGATTCAAGGATTTTATGCGCTTGAAGCGGCGGTTCTTGCCAAACAAGGAAAATCTCCTGAAGATATTATGGCTCATTTAGACAAAATTAAGTCACGTAGCGATGCGTACTTTATGGTCGATGATTTATCCCATCTACAACGCGGCGGTCGTTTATCAAGCGCTCAAGCGATTATTGGAAGCTTGCTACAAGTAAAGCCACTCCTTCATTTTGAAAACAAAAAAATCGTCCCGTTTGAAAAAATTCGTACGCGTAAAAAAGCACTTAAGCGTATTGTGGAATTGTTTGATGAAGTGGCTAGCAAAGGGGAGCCGCTTAAAGCGTGTGTCATTCACGGCAACCGTGAAGAAGAGGCGCTTGCCTTTAAACAGGAACTTGAGGAAAAATATCCACACGTTGAGTTTTATTTAAGTTATTTTGGTCCAGTCATCGGTACCCATCTCGGTGAAGGAGCCATGGGGCTCGGCTGGGTGCGCTCTGATACGAAATATGAATAAAGGAAACAACACGAACAGCGCCATTTCTTCTAAGGAAGAGTGGCGCTTGTTTTATCATTATAAATTAAAGGAGGAGAATTCTATTTGCGTTTTTCTATCGTGAATCAACGCTTATTACCAGAAGTGCTTGGGTCAAAGGGCATTACTGAGTGGCAACCGATTTCCTCTTTTTCCTCGCTAGCATCCATTCCGATCAATTCCACCTTCTCTTACTTCTCAGAACTGCAACAATTCCTCGTTGGACGCGCACTCCTGCTAGACGAACTTCCGTTTTCTATCGAACAGATTCACTGCCACTACGAACATGGGTATGTCACCTATATGAAAGGGATCATAAAAAGGAACAACAAATGGGTATGTGGGCGGTGTGGAAACGATGATCCGTTTTACATTGCTTCGTTTCCGTGTGCGCGTTGTCAGGAAACATGCACGTATTGTCGTAGGTGCATTCAAATGGGACGGGTGTCTACGTGTACTCCGCTTGTTCGCTGGACTGGCCCGGACGTAACGTTTCAAATAGACCGGGATGTGCTAGTATGGGACGGCCACTTGTCACCGGGGCAACAGATAGCTTCCGATGCGGTGGTGGAAGCAGTCCGAACTAATTCCGACCTTCTCGTATGGGCGGTATGTGGAGCTGGAAAAACGGAAGTTGTGTTTCAAGGCATTTCCGAAGCCCTTCGACAAAACAAGCGAGTATGTATTGCGATTCCGAGACGCGATGTCGTCCAAGAGCTCACTCCTCGATTGCAGCGCGTATTTCCGAACGTAAAAGTCGTTTCCTTGTACGGGGGAAGTGAAGAACGACATACATTTTCTCCGCTAGTTGTCGCGACGACGCATCAACTGTATCGCTTTTACGAAGCGTTCGATTGTATGATCGTCGATGAAGTAGATGCGTTTCCATATAGCTATGATAAAACGTTGCAATGGGCTGTTCAAAAAGCACGGAAGCCAAAGTCCTCACTGATTTTATTAACCGCTACCCCAACGGCCCAATGGCAAAAAGAATGTAAGATTGGAAAAAGGCGGCATGTTATGATTCCGGCTCGATTCCATCGCCATCCTCTTCCTGTTCCTCAGCTTCAATGGTGTGGCAACTGGAAAAAACAAATGGCTAAAGGCCGTATCCCTTCCCCGATTCTCCGCTGGGGCAACGAACGACTTCACCAACAAAAGCAAACCCTCCTCTTTTTCCCGGATATTGACTTAATGAAACAAGCGTTGCCACTTTTTCAGCGATTGAATCCAAATATTGAAGCAGTACATGCGGACGATCCTGACCGCTCTGAAAAAGTCGAACGGATGCGAAAGGGCGAGATTCCAATTCTACTTACGACCACGATTTTAGAGCGGGGTGTCACGATTCCGAACCTCGATGTGGCCGTCATCGGTGCCGACCACTCCATTTTTACCGAAAGCGCCCTTGTCCAAATGGCTGGCCGCGTCGGCCGCAGTCCGCAATACCCAACCGGAAACGTAACCTTTTTTCATTATGGCTTAACGAACGAAATGGTCCGCGCTGTCCGTCACATTCAACGAATGAACACGGAAGCGAGAAAGCGGGGGTTAATCAATGGGTGAGCGGTGTCTCATTTGTGAAGGAGACCTCGGCACGTCTTTTACATGGAAGGATTTATTTGCGTTTCATCAAGAGCAGATTTGCACTGATTGTCAGGAAAAACTGGAACGAATCCAAGGTGAAGTATGTCAAAAATGTTCTCGACCAAAAGAATTAGTCTCATCCTCTTATTGGAAGGATAAGTACTGCTATGATTGCGTCCGGTGGGAATCAGACCCTACATGGCAAGGAGTATTGGAGAAAAACACGTCTCTTTTCGTCTACAACGATTTTTTAAAAGACGTCATCGCCCGCTGGAAGTTTCGCGGAGACTATGCTCTTGCCTCTGTTTTTCAACCATTGATTACTAAGAAACTTAAATCGATATCTTTTGATGTACTCATTCCGATTCCGCTAAGTGCCGAACGATTATACGAGCGTGGATTTAACCAAGCGGAAGCGTTAGTTTCAGAACTTACCATCAGAAATGTTCTGAAAAGGACGCATTCTGAAAAGCAATCGAAAAAATCACGGGCGGAGCGAATGGATTATGCTCCGATTTTTCATCTGGTGTCTAAAGAAACAATCGCGTCCAAACGTATCTTATTAATTGATGATATTTATACAACCGGGGCAACTCTCCATTATGCAGCCAAACTTCTTCGAGGCCATGGGGCAAAAAGCGTTTCCTCCCTCACGTTAGCTCGGGGATAAAAAGGACTTATAGATTTAAAAAATGTGCCGATATAAGTGGTAAGAGGGTGTATGATTAGGAGGAAAAACGAACATGGAATTACTAAACTGTCCAACATGTAACGCGATTTTCGTAAAAAATAAATTCCGAGATGTATGTGAAAAATGTTTTCGCGAAGAAGAAAAAGCATACGAAACGGTGTACCAATTTTTACGGAAACGGGAAAATCGGGCAGCAACCATAAGTCAAGTCGTAGAAGCGACAGGGGTTGAAGAAGACCTTCTTTATAAGTTTATTCGTAAAGGACGTTTAAAACTGACACAGTTCCCGAATTTAGGCTACCCGTGTGATCGCTGCGGGAAGCTCATTCGAGAAGGTCGGATTTGTGACGTGTGCGCCCAAGAGATTAAGAGCGACCTTGAACAATTTCAAGCGGAGCAGGAACGTCAAAAAGAAATGAAGGAGAAAAATAAAACGTATTATACATTAGACAAACGATACGATTGACTTAACAAAGGCGAGTGTGTTTATCGATTTTTCTTTTATAATATAGATAGATTCAATTGCTTTCCTAAATGATGAACCATTCGTGTCGATATATAGATTAGAAGAGATAAGGACGGAAAAAAGGAGGGAAATTGTATGAAAATCCATCGTTTCGGTCCCATGGGAGTAAACCCGTATCAACGGAACTTCCAGCCATCAGCAGCAAACGTTAAAAAAGGGTCGAAGGTAAGCGATCAAGTAGAAATTTCTAAAGCGGCTAAACAAATGCAGCAGGCGTCCCAACTCATCAACGAACGCCAAGCGAAAGTGAACGAGCTAAAAATTCAAGTACAGAACGGTACGTACAAAGTAGATGCGAAAGCAGTGGCTAAAAGTATGGTGAACTTTTATTCGAATGGTGAGCGGTCATAGAAAGAAGGGATCGGTATGACGATTACGAACATTGTTGAGAATTTACAAGATTTATATGAACTTCACAATCAGTTATTAGAGCTGGGCATTCAAAAAACAGAGGTTATTAAAAAGGGACAATCTGATCAGCTACAAGAGATGATGAAACATGAACAAGCCCTGTTAGCGACCATTCAAAAAAAAGAAAACGAACGCCAACAGCTTGTTCAAGCATTTTTCCATCAGCATGGGGTATTAGACAAAGAGCAAACCATCTCCAATTGCCTTCCCTTCTGCCGTGAAGAAGAGCGAACACGATTGAGTGAAAAGCAGCAACAGCTTCTTCAAGTGATCGAACAATTAAAAGAACGGAACGAACTTAATCAACAACTTTTATACCAATCCCTTCAGTACGTGAATATAAGTTTGCATTTGCTAAGGCCACAACCGGAACAAACAACGTATTCGCATCCGATGAAACGAAACAACAATCATTCTACATCGATGTTTGATTCGAAAGCATAAGGCACTCGAACGGAAGAACGGAGGAAATAACCAATGAAATCCACATTTTTTGGATTGGAAATCGCCCGCAGAGGGTTGATGACTCAACAAACCGCTTTACAAACGGTAAGCCACAATATTGCTAATGCCAATACACCGGGATATTCACGTCAACGAGTGAACTTTGTCCAAACGGAACCATATCCAGCGGCGTCGTTAAACCGACCGCAAATTCCTGGTCAGATGGGGACAGGGGTAGAGGCCGGTTCCATTGAACGTGTTCGGGATCACTTTTTAGACGTTCAATATCGTGGGGAAAATAATAAATTAGGCTATTGGCAAACGAAACAAGAAGCGTTAAAGAAAATGGAAGAAATTATGAATGAGCCTTCTGAATCCGGATTGTCCCAAACGATGGATTTATTTTGGCAGTCATTGCAAGATTTGGCCGTAAACCCGATGAACCCAGGGGCTCGGTCGGTTGTCCGCCAACGGGGAATTGCCGTTGCTGAGACGTTTAATTATTTATCTTCTTCGTTAAACGGTGTACGCCAAGATTTAAAAAATGAAATTGAAGTAACAGAAAAACAAATTAACTCGTTGTTACAGCAAATTCACCAAATTAATAACCAAATTAGCGATGTCGAGCCACATGGGTATTTGCCCAATGACCTGTATGATGAACGAGATCGCCTTCTTGATGAGCTTTCGCAACTAGTGAATATCCAAGTAACCTATAAAAAAAATGATGGAAACTCGAAAGCCATTGCCGAAGGAAAAGCGATTGTTAAGCTCGTTACGGATGGAATGCCAGGAGCTACTCTTGTGGATGCCCTAGGTTACAACAAGGTAACTATTAATTTTAGCGGAAGTTCAGATACGGTAAACGAAATTTCGGTTGGAAGTACGGTGATTCGTGCGGACAATTTTACGTATAGTGGGAAATTAAGAGGCTTAATCGATTCATATGGGTTTGAGGACGGAAGTGGAAATGTAAAAGGTATTTATCCGAACATGCTCGCTGAATTAGATAGTTTAGCATATACGTTTGCTGTTCGCTTTAATGAACAACATGAAGATGGAAAGTCTCCAAATGTGATCGACGGTACATCCACATCAGTCCCTCCATTTTTTAAAGACAAAGAAAATGGAACGATTGATGGAACAACGCCAAAAGAAGGATTTGCGAGACGAATGGCTATTGCGGATGAAATTTTAGCTGATCTGAACAACATTGCGAACGCAGATGCATCGAATCCAGTACACGGAGATGCCCAAAATATTATAAAACTAGCCAATATTATCGTAAGTGAAAAATTAAATTACAGAACGTATCCTTCAACGTTTAAAGATTATTATGAATCCGTCATTGGCGATATGGCGGTGCAATCGCAAGAGGCGGTACGATTATCTTCTAATAGTAATGTATTACGCGAAGCAGTGGAACAACGCAGGATGTCGATGAGTTCGGTTTCTCTTGATGAAGAAATGACGAATATGATTCAGTTCCAGCATGCGTATAATGCAGCGGCTCGCATGATTACGTTACAAGACGAATTGCTCGACCGAATTATTAACGGCATGGGGACTGTAGGACGTTAAGGTAGGTGAAAAGTGATGCGTGTAACCCAAAGTATGTTAACTTCGAACTCGTTAAAACACCTTTCCAAAAGCTATGAACGCCTTGGAAAATTGCAGGACCAATTGGCGACTGGGAAAAAAATTACCCGTCCCTCTGATGATCCTGTCGTAGCAATGAAAGGGATGTATTATCGTTCGAACTTACAAGAGATTGAACAATATAAACGCAACCTTTCTGAGTTGTACTTGTGGATGGAAAACTCTGAAGCGGGGATTGAGCAAGCGAATAGCGGTTTACAACGGGTACGGGAGCTGGTGATCCAAGGTTCGAACGGAACGTTATCTCCTGAGGATTTACAATCGATTGCTAAAGAAATTGCCCAAATTAAAGAAGACTTAATTAGTGTGGCCAATACAAAAGTATCAGGAAGATATATTTTCCATGGAACGGATGTAAATAATTCCCCGCTAAAAAATCTCAATCCGCCGCAGGCAGCGGACAACATTACGGACCCTGTGCAACTGGCTAAAATTAATAGTTATAACATTGAAGTCTCAAGAGGCGTTTATTTACAAGCAAACGTCAATCCAGCAAACGTGTTTAGCCAGAAGCTTTGGGATACGGTACAAGGGATTCAAGATGCCCTTGATTCCGGAGACCAATCGAATTTAAATAACTTATTAAGTGACTTGGACGATGTCATGGACACGCTCTCGGCTGAACGTTCTGAACTTGGTGCCCGTTACAATCGATTGGAATTAGTGGATGACCGGTTAGCGCAACAAGAAGTGGTTGCTAACCGAATTTTGTCCGATAATGAGGATGCGGATATTGAACGGGTTATTACCGATTTAAAAACGCAAGAAAGTGTTCATCGTGCTGCGTTAGGTGTCGGTGCACGCATCATACAACCAACGCTTCTTGACTTTTTACGTTAAGCTATCTTGTGAAAGCGAGATAGCTTTTTTTAGGAGGGCATAGAACATGAATTTGCCGCAAATTAGATTAGAATCTACATTTGCAAAAATCGCTATTGTGACAACTCCGCCTGTTCAGGAAATTGAACAACCGCCAGCAGATCTTGACCTGCAGCAGCCTCCAGCGGAAATGAAGATTGAAACAACACCAGCCAAACTAACCATTGACCAAACAAAAGCATGGGAAGATATGGATCTTAAGCATATTTTCCGCCGTATTGAAGAATTTGCGCAACAAGGGTATGAAGATTGGCTGGAAGGAATGGCTCGTCTGTCTCGGCAAGGAGATGAGTTGATGAGAATTGAAGATGGCGGCAATCCGCTTGCTGAGCAGGCGAAAGAAAACAGCGAAGACCCAATGTATGAATTAAACGTTGGCTGGGTTCCCTCTCACTTTAGCGTCAAAACAAACTATGAACCAGCGAAAGTGCACATTGATGTAAAAGTCAATAAACCGATTAATAACACAAAAATAAACAAGCCGATGATCCACTATACACCGGGGAAAGTGACGATAGATCTTCCTCAACGCAATTCATTAAAAATAGATTTCGTCAATTTAAAGTTTGTTGGAATTAATTTTGAAATTTCTATTTGATAATAAAGGTGTGAAACGATGAAACTTCGTACAAAATATCATGGTGAAATTGAAATTAACGAAAAGGATATTTTTCATTTCGAGTTCGGTATTCCGGGTTTTTTGGATGAAAAACAATTTGTCCTATTGCCGTTTGAGGATACCCCGTTTGTCATTTTACAGTCAGTCAAAACACCAGAGCTCGGATTTGCGTTGATTGATCCGTTTATTTATTTTAAAGACTATAATTTTGAGCTTGATGAGCAGTCAGTTGCCCAACTGCAACTGTCTTCTGAAAAAGAAGTAGCGGTATATGTGATTCTCACCGTTGCTAACCCGTTTGACAACACAACCGCGAACTTGCAAGCGCCTATTGTGTTAAACTGTAAAAAGAAACTAGGGAAACAGGTTATTTTAACGAATACATCGTATATAACTAAACATAGGCTATTTCCGAACAAAGTCGAGACGAAATAAAGGGGGCGAGAACAAGATGCTAGTGTTAACACGCAAAATCAAAGAAGCGATTCAAATTGGCGACGACATCGAGATTATCGTTCTCGCCATCCAAGGCGATCAAGTGAAGCTTGGCATTAACGCACCGAAACATGTAGAAATTCACCGGAAAGAAATCTATCTCGCCATCCAAGCCGAAAACAGCGAAGCGTCTCTCGCCTCCAAATCATCGCTCGAGCGGTTGAACGAGCAATTGAAACACTTGTAAGAGGGGAAAAAAGCATGAGCGTCAGCATCGGCGGAGTGCCGGTCTAAGGCGTCGTCGCACGCATTGTTCAAGATAATAAGGCCATTGCCGAACAAGCCTTAAATGAAATGATTAACAAACATAAAGACGACACAGCGCACATCATCAAAGAAATCCAGCAGCCTTCGCATTTTCCCAATTTCTCGACATCAAAATCTAAAAAAATTTGCGCCAACCTATTTAACTTCCAAAAAACAAACCGATATAAAAAATGAACGCGGCATAGCGAAGAAAGGCGGCCGACTTTCTTCCTATCCGTGAATCTACCATTCCACAAGGACGTGGAATAAAAAATTTCAAGGAGGAAGAGAATATGAGAATTAACCACAACATTGCTGCATTGAACACGTATCGTCAATTAACGTCTGGTACGAATGCTGCATCAAAAAACATGGAGAAATTATCTTCAGGTCTTCGCATTAACCGCGCTGGCGATGACGCAGCAGGTCTTGCGATTTCTGAAAAAATGCGTGGACAAATTCGTGGGTTAGAGATGGCTGCTAAAAACTCACAAGACGCGATCTCTTTAATCCAAACAGCAGAAGGTGCATTAAACGAAACTCATTCAATTCTACAACGTATGCGTGAGTTAGCCGTTCAAGGTGCTAACGACACAAACACTACTGCAGACCGCAACAACATTCAGGACGAGTTAAACCAATTGCTGTCTGAAATTGACCGTATTTCTACAACGACACAATTCAACACTAAAAACTTATTAGACGGTTCATTTACAGGCACATTCCAAGTAGGTGCAAACAGTAATCAAATTATTTCATTGTCTATTAACTCAATGAGCACAGGCGCTCTTGACGTGGCTAGTATTTCTGTTGGTTCAAACTCACAAGCGAGCGTAGCTATCGCATCTATTGATAACGCAATTAGCTTGGTATCTCAAGAACGTTCTAAACTTGGTGCATATCAAAATCGCCTAGAACATACTATTAATAACTTAGAAACTTCAGCTGAAAACCTAACTGCTGCTGAATCTCGTATTCGTGATGTAGATATGGCGAAAGAAATGATGGCATTCACGAAGAATAACATCCTTACTCAAGCAGCACAAGCAATGCTTGCGCAAGCTAACCAACAACCGCAGGGTGTTCTTCAATTACTTCGCTAATATAATCAGAGTCCCTCTTCTTAGAAGAGGGACGTTTAAAAAAGTATCGTGTCTTTCCTACGATAAGAATGACACGATATTTTTTTAAGCGAATTAATTAAAAAGGATGTGTACCATGAAACCGTTATTATCGTTATGTATAATTGTGAAAAATGAAGAAAAAGTATTAAAACGTTGTCTTGATTCTGTACATGGCATTGTTGATGAAATTATTATTGTTGATACTGGGTCAACTGATTCCACAAAAGAAATTGCTCTAAAGTATGTAGATAAAATATATGAATTTGAGTGGACAAATAGCTTTGCGGATGCCCGAAATTACGCACAGAAGCAAGCAAACGGAGAATGGATCTTAGTTCTTGATGCAGATGAGTATGTTGATAGGGAAAGTCTGCAACAATTAGTAACGATATTAAAAAATTCAAAAGAAGATATAGATGGTTTTGATGTAACAATCTATAACTTCATGGGGACGTATGGAGAGCGCGTTCTTCAACATAAAAGCACAAGGATATATCGAAATGACCCTAATATTCACTATTATCGCGCCATTCATGAGCAACTAAAAAAAATGAAAATCAAGAGTTAACAAGAGAAACGATTCCTTTTATTATTTATCATTCAGGGTATATGACTCAAATAGTCAAAGAAAAGAATAAGAATGAGCGTAATGCGGAATTAATTGAAAAGGAATTGAATTCTTCTAATAGTAAAGGATTTGATTACTTTAATTTAGCTAACGAATATCTTTCTAAAGCAGAGGTGGAAGAGGCACTAAAATACTATTTAAAAGCTTACAAGCTGAAACCAGATTTTAGATTCAGCTGGGTTTCAATTTGTGTTGTTCAAATTATTTTATGTTTGAAATATTTAGAGAGATTTAATGATGCGTTAAACGTTATAAGCGATGCCGAGCATATTTACAGTGAAACTCCTGATTTCAAATATTTAAGAGGAGAAATTTATTATTTACAGCATAGATACGATGACGCTTTAGAAGTTTTAACTGAGCTAGTGAACAATAAACATAAATATCAAAGATTTATAAAGAGTATCGAATATTTAGAGTATGATCCTCACATTTTACTTGGGCATATTCATAAATATAAAGGAAATATTCAAGAGGCTGTTCACCATTATGTTAGTGCGCTATCTATAAATAATAAAAGTTATGAGGCACTATACAATGTGCTAGGATTATTAGTTAAATTTCACTCTGAGGATGAGATTATTCAATTTTTAGAAAAAAGAAATTGGTTTACTAATGAAAGGGATATATCTTTACTATTAAGAATTGTTCTTAGCCTAGGTTTGGAAACGATTGCTGAATATTATATTTCAAAGTTAAAAGAAGAAACACTTAGAAAAGGATTTCAAATTAAACTAAATATTATAAAAGGAGAATACGAAGAAGCAATTAAACAATTAATGAGTAGTTCTTTATATTCGTTAGAAACTTATATAAAAAATGGTTGCCTAGATTTATATGATGTTTTAATTGCTTCGCTAAGTGTTGACGAGCCAGAAGTTATCCGATTGTTGAGCAATATTGTGAGTGATGATAAGGAAAAAGAATTTTTACTATTTATCATAAACGAAACCGATCATATTCCAGAACAGACTTTTTATCTGCATTTGATCGAACGAACGATCCAGCTTAAAAAATATGACTTATTTGAACAATTAATATCTCTAAGAGATAAGTTTGAAAATAAAATCAATCTTTATCTCGGTCATCTGCTCCATCGTTACGAATTTATTGAGGTCGCTCTAGATTTTTATCAAAGCATTGAGGATTTTAATGATTTAGACGTACAAGGTTTTGCCAATATTATTGAAGGACTAGCAATCAGAAATCAAATTACAGAGGCAATTCAATACGGACTATTAGGAATCAAACTCGGTCATAACGATTTCCGATTATATAAATATGTATTAGAGTTAATGAAACTAAACGGATTGTCAGCAGAAAGAGATAATATATTGAAAAAAGCAAGAAATATTTACCCTGATAGTAAATGGTTGATGCAACAGGGAAATTAAGAGGGAGACTTACATGAAAACTAGTATTATCATTCTCACTCATAATCAATTGGATTATACAAAACAGTGTATAGAAAGTATTACTAAATATACAAAAGAAGGCAGTTACGAAATTATTATTGTTGATAACCACTCTACTGATGGTACGGTAGAGTGGTTAAAACAACAAAATAACATAAAGGTAATCTTTAATAATGAAAATCTAGGTTTTCCAAAAGGATGTAATCAAGGAATTGAGATGGCAACGGGGGAAAACATTCTTCTTTTAAACAATGATACGATAGTAACGAAAAATTGGTTGGATAATTTATTGACATGTTTATATAGCTCTGATGATATTGGAGCAGTTGGCCCAGTAACGAATTCAGCGGCTTATTATTCAACCATTCCTGTAAACTATACTTCTATTGATGAAATGCACCAATTTGCTGCAAGCTATAATGTACCAAATCCTGATAAATGGGAAGAACGGCTAAAACTCATAGGTTTTTGTATGCTAATTAAAAAGGAAGCATTTGATAAAGTCGGTTTGCTCGATGAGCGGTTTACACCGGGGAATTTTGAAGATGATGACTACTCTGTCCGATTGCGTAAAGCAGGATACCGTTTGCTACTTTGTAAAGATACGTTTATTCATCATTATGGGAGTATATCTTGGAAAAAAGACGTAAATACATATTCTAGGGTTTTGACTGAAAATGAAAAGAAATTTAAGGAAAAATGGGGGACAGATTCAAATTCATACAGAATTGATTATGAAATGGTTGAATTGATTACTGCTTCTAAAGAAAAAGCCATTCAAGTTCTTCACATTGGTTGCGGGTCTGGTGGAACTTTGCTGAAAGTGAAACATGAGTATCCTTTGGCACAATTATACGGTATAGAGAACAATTCATTTTCAGTTGAAGAAGCAAGCCGATTTGCTAATGTTATGAACAGTTTTGAGGACGAAGAAATACAAGAAAGAAAGTTTGATGTCATTTTATTTAGTGATGGCAACTTTAAGTTAGATGAATCGTTATTAAAATTTGTTGCAGAACACCTTAATAAAAATGGAATCTTTATTGCCAAAATTCCTAATATTGGTCATTATCTAGTGATACAAGAGCTACTAAATGGCGGTAATCCTGTTGTAAATCGTAACATGTATAGTTTTTCACAAATTGAACATTTACTAAAGGATGCTGGCTTTAAAATTTCAATATCTGGATTAAAACCTTTTATTAGTGATAATCAAAAGCAAGTTATTAATCAAATCATTGCTGTGCGAGGAGATGGTATTCGCCCGATGTTAGAATCAAGCTACTTTTTAGTCTCTGGTCAATTAGAGAACGGACAACTTTTGGATTTATTAGATAAATTCGTTTCGGGACAAAAAGTATTAGAAGAGTTAAATCATTATCCAACTGAAAGTATTATCGCAACGATTAAAGAAAATTATCATTCATCTGTTACGATACTTAACCAAATTGCTATTGAAAATTTTGCGGCAGGATATCATGAACACGTTCTTCCTTATCTGCAAACTGCTTTTGAGAAAGAACCAGATAATACGGATACTCTTTATAACTTAGCGTTCGTGTTACATTCATATGGGGAGAAAGAGTTAGCGAACGATTATTTATCTCGTATTAAAAATCCAGATGAGGAAGTTCGGAAATTATTCGAAGAAATGAATGAAGAGCCTTTAAAAAGAATTCAAGAGTTAACATTTTTATTGCGTCGATTAGAGTTTGGTATAGATGTAGAAGAAACTAAACAAAGCGTCATACAAAAATTTGAACAGGGGCAAATAGATGAACCATTAGTTAAAGAAGTGATAAATACAAGTATCATTGACAAAATCAATGTATTACAATCGATAGCTATTATCTGTTTTGAACAGGGACTTCATGAACAAGTATTACCGTATTTACAAACGGCTTATGAACTTGATCAAACGAACGAGGACACTCTCTATAACCTCGGTTATGTGTTGCTCTATTATGGAGAAAACGAATTGGCAGAACAATTTTTACAGCAAATTCAGCAGCCTGACGAAGCAGTATTAGATTTATTAAGGGCTGCAAGAGGAGAGTCTTTGTGATGAATGACAAAAAAATTGCGTTTATTTATTGTGTTAATAATCGAGCTTTATATGAAGAATCTGTACGGTATGTGAAATCTCTTCATGTTCCAGAGGGATATGAAATTGAATTTATTGCTATCGAGAGTGCTTCAAGTATTGCTTCAGGGTACAACCAAGGAATGAGGCAGACAGATGCAAAGTATAAAGTGTATTTGCATCAGGATGTGTTTATAGTTAATAAAAATTTCTTATATGATATTATTGCTCTTTTTGAAAAGTATCCTAAATTAGGGATGATTGGAGTAGCAGGAGCTAAAACAGTTCCGAAAAATGGAGTTTGGTGGGAGAGCACTCAACGATTTGGAAAGGTTTATGACAGTCATACAGGAGAAATGAAGTTATTAAGCTTTAAGGATACCGAACTAGATTATGAACCCGTTCAAGCTATCGATGGATTAATAATGATTACCCAGTATGATACCCCGTGGAGAGAAGATTTGTTTACGGGTTGGCATTTTTATGATCTCTCCCAATGTCAAGAATTTTTATTAGCCGGTTATGATGTAGGAGTTGTGCGCCAAAACGAGCCGTGGTGTGTTCATGACTGTGGTATAGTGAATGTGAAAAATGGATTTGATGATTATCGAAAAAAATTTATTGATGTTTATGGGGAAAATGTTCAGAGTTTAAACAAGAAATTTTCCCCCACAAAAAACAACAAACTTTTTCTAGTTTTAACCTTACATCGCTCTGGTTCTAGTGCAACAGCTGGTGTTATGAATTTACTAGGGATAGATATGGGCAAAAATTTGCTTCCTGCAAGTGAATCTAATAAGAAAGGGCACTTTGAAAATAGAGATTTTGTCATTAAAAACGAGCAAATTCTTAATAGTATTGGTGCAAGTTGGTATAATCCTCCAAATAAAAAAAGATTATTAGCTGTTATGATTAATCCACAGGAAATAAGGTATTTTTTATCCAAACAAGTAAAACCTTTTTGGGGATTAAAAGATCCAAGAACATTATTAACATTGGATCTATGGCTTCCTTATTTAAAAGAAATTTCTGATATCACCTATGTATTCGTTTCACGTCCATTCGAACAATGTGTTCGTTCTCTTGCAAAAAGAGAGAACATTAGTTTGAGTGATGCAGTAAAGATTCTGGCACCTTATTTACAAAATTATTATGAATATAAAGAAACTCTTACCAAAAATAATGAAGATGTAATTAGCGTTAATTTTGAAGAGCTTATTGAAAAACCTGAAAGGTTTGTTTCAGAAATTAATAAAAGATTAGGAAATCCAAGTTTGGAAAATATTGATAAAGTAAGAGAGTTTCTCGACAAAAAATTAAAAAATTTTTAGTTCTATTTGAACGTGTTGCAAAACACATAACCTATGCATAAATGTACGCAAAAAACCCACTTTTTTTAGAAATAATATACAGTGACCAAATACTTAATCCCAAAAGGTGGACACTTTCATGATTTCCAATTTTGTTATGGACATGCAATCGATAGCGAAACAGATCCTTATGCGACAGGTTGACCACTGATTCCGAAAAAATCATTGTTAAAATGTTTCTTTTTAAAAAGCTATTTTTCCATTGATTCTTTACGTCAGTTGGTTGAAACACTCGATAGATTTGGCTACTTTCAGCGTATTTGTGGACTCAAAGAGGTTCCGTAGCTTTCTACGTTTTCACGTGCAGGCAAGTGGTTTCAAGAACAGGAATTTTTTTCTGTTTTAACACCCAACTTCTGAAAGATTTAGGAAATTGACATCCAAAAGTGGTTATCATTTACAGTATGGTACCCCTAAGCAGTCTTTGTGGTTCTCAAGTAAGATGGGAAATATCGATTCGATATCAATGGTTTTAAATTACATCTTCGTACAACAGCAGAAGGAATCATTTTATCTCATGTCTTCACGACTGCTAATCTGATGCAACAGTGGCATCGGAATTATTTTAGTCTTTGTAGTCTTTGTAAGAATGGAACATCGAGATTGCGCTTGGTGATGTCGTGTATTGTTGATGGCAATTAAGAATTGTAGTGTTTGGCAATTAAGCATATGCATGAATTATTGCATATTTACCGCTTTACATGGAGTGGCGGGCATGATAGGCTGGTATGCCTTGCAAAGTCCTGTGGCTTGCCTCCTTTGCCAGAAAGCATGCCCGCAGAGGCTCCATGTCAAGCGACAAGAGGTATGAAATTTTATACAGATAATTGTATATACTTATTTGCTATTTAATACATTTTTTAATTGCCAAAAACATGTATGACAGCGAGCACATCCGTAAAACGGCGGAACAAGTCGAAATCTTTTTCGTCTCTCCGATTAACCGCCGCAATTGGTGATGAGCGAAAAGATGCCTATGGTCGGTTCATTCCTGTTTTTTTGAAAACAAGACTTTGGAAGTGGCTGTTTGGTCTTCGCAGTGTCATCGAACAAGTATTGAACTAATTGATGATCAAGGAGTTAGAACAACCATGGTGGTATGGGTTTCATCGCTATCTGTTGAATGTACAATTATGCATACTCATGCACAATTTTGAGTTTTTACTCTAGTTTTGCAACATCTATTAATTTCTTAAATCATTTGCAGGAGGATTACTAAATGAAAGGCATCATCCTCGCAGGTGGAACAGGTTCTCGCCTTTATCCACTTACGAAAGTAACAAACAAACACTTGCTGCCAGTCGGCAAATATCCGATGATTTACCATGCAATTTATAAATTGAAAGAGGCTGATATTACTGACATTTTAATTGTGACTGGACGCGAACATATGGGGGACGTTGTTAATCTGTTAGGCAGCGGTTCTGAATTTGATGTTCAGTTTACATATAAAGTACAGGATCAAGCTGGTGGAATTGCGCAAGCGCTAGGATTATGCGAAGCGTTTGTAGGCAATGATTTAATGACGGTTATTTTGGGAGATAATGTATTTTCCGATAGTATTGTTCAATATGTTAAAGATTTTAAAGAACAAGGAACGGGAGCGAAAATTTTAATTAAAGAAGTTGAGGACCCTGAGCGATTTGGGGTACCTGAACTTGAAGGTGATCGAATTAAGAGTATTGAAGAAAAACCAAAGAAGCCGAAAAGCCGTTATGCGGTTACAGGAATTTATATGTATGATGCTAAAGTATTTGACATTATTAAAACGTTAAAGCCGTCTGCACGAGGCGAGTTAGAAATTACCGATGTGAATAACGCTTACATTGAACGGAATGAACTGATGTATGATATTTTGGATGGATGGTGGACGGATGCCGGTACGCATACATCCTATTTGCGGGCTAATGAACTTGCGAAAGATGTAAATTTTGGTGGTTTGTTTAATAAAAACATGAAATAATCGAAGGATGAATGGGATGAGAGTTATTCAAACAAAATTTGACGGTGTGTTTGTATTTGAGCCTACCGTTTACAAAGATGAGCGTGGTTTTTTTATGGAAAGTTATAATGAACAAACATTTCGTAAATTAGGTTTCGACCTTCGATTTGTGCAAGATAACCATTCTCTTTCCGTAAAAACAGGAACGATT
This sequence comes from Aeribacillus pallidus, assembly GCF_050478865.1. Classification (NCBI taxonomy): domain Bacteria; kingdom Bacillati; phylum Bacillota; class Bacilli; order Caryophanales; family Bacillaceae; genus Aeribacillus; species Aeribacillus pallidus. The sequence goes on from NZ_JBCNBW010000041.1 coordinate 27,211, forward strand.
CGTGGGTTACACTATCAACTAAATCCAAAAGCCCAAACAAAACTAGTTCGTGTTACTCGCGGTGCTATTTATGATGTGATCGTTGATATTCGTAAAGGTTCACCGACGTTTGGGAAATGGCAAGGCTTTATTTTGAGTACGGACAATAAACGACAATTGTTAGTTCCTAAAGGGTTCGCACATGGTTTTTGTACATTGGTAGAGAACACAGAAGTTCAATATAAAGTTGACGAATATTATTCACCTGAGCATGATCGAGGGATTCTTTGGAATGATCCAGCGTTAGGGATTGATTGGCCAGTAACTGATCCTGTTCTTTCGGAAAAAGATGCAAATCATCCACTGTTAGCGGATGCAGAAATTAATTTTGTGTGGGAGAGAACTCTATGAATCTTCTAGTAACCGGTGGAGCAGGCTTTATCGGTAGCAATTTTGTGCGTTATATGTTGAATAAATATCCTCAATATAAAATCGTTAATTACGACTTATTAACTTATGCTGGTAATTTAGAAAATTTAAAAGATATTCAAGAAAATCCACAGTATGTCTTTGTTAAAGGTGATATTAGAAATTATCAACTTGTTGATTATATTATAAAGTCTCATCATATTGATGTAATTGTTAATTTCGCTGCTGAATCGCATGTTGACCGCAGTATTTCTGACCCAAGTGTTTTTGTTAAAACAAACGTATTGGGGACTCAGGTATTGTTAGATGTAGCGAAGGCGAACAATATTCAAAAGTATGTCCAAATTTCTACGGATGAAGTGTACGGCAGTTTAGGAGATACAGGGTATTTTACGGAAGAAACTCCGCTTGCTCCAAATAGCCCTTACTCAGCAAGTAAGGCCAGTGCGGATTTACTTGTAAGAGCATATCATGAAACATATGGATTAAACGTGAATATTACACGTTGCTCGAATAACTATGGACCATATCATTTTCCAGAAAAGCTAATTCCATTAATGATAACAAATGCATTAGAAGGTAAAGATCTTCCTATTTATGGTGATGGTCAAAATATTCGCGATTGGCTTCATGTTAAAGATCACTGTGCCGCTATTGATTTAGTTATTCATAAGGGCAAGTCAGGAGAAGTATATAATATCGGCGGACATAATGAACGGACAAATAACGAAATAGTCCATTTAATTGTTGAAAAACTTGGAGTTTCAAAGTCGTTAATTAAATATGTAGCGGATCGTCCAGGGCATGATCGCCGCTATGCAATCGATCCTACGAAAATTATGACAGAACTTGGTTGGAAACCACAATATACGTTTGACAAGGGAATTGAGGAAACTATTCAATGGTACATCAATAATCCAGATTGGTGGAAACGTATTAAATCCGGAGAGTACATGACTTATTATCAAAAGCAATATGGTGAAAGAGAATGAGTAAACAAAAAATATTAGTTACTGGCGCCAAAGGACAACTCGGTACAGATACGGTCAAATTGCTAAAAGACATGGAATATGAAGTATATGGATATGGCCGAGAAGAACTCGATATAACTGATTTTAAGCAAGTTAAAAATGTTATTGACCATATCCAACCTAATGTCGTTATCCACGCTGCTGCTTATACAAAAGTAGATACAGCAGAATCCGAACCAGATCAAGCATTTTTAGTTAATGCATACGGAACAAGAAACATAGTCGTAGCGTCAGAACATATAGGCGCTAAGTTTGTTTATATAAGCACCGATTATGTGTTTGACGGCACCGCGAATGTGCCTTATAACGAGTTTGCTTTTACGAATCCGATAAGCGTATATGGAAAAAGTAAACTAGCCGGTGAACAGTTTGTAAGAGACCTTCACTCTAAATTTTTTATTATTCGAACATCTTGGGTTTACGGAGAACACGGAAATAATTTTGTGAAAACAATGTTAAAGCTTGCACAGGAACAAAAAGAATTGTTCGTGGTTGATGACCAGATTGGATGTCCAACTTATGCAGTTGATTTAGTTAGCTGCATTTTTCAACTTATTCAGACTGAAAAATATGGAGTCTACCATATTTCTAATTCAGGCCATTGCTCTTGGTATGAATTTGCAAAAGCTATTTTCGAAGAGGCTAATGTTAACATAGTAGTTAATCCATGTAAAACAAAAGATTATCCAAGATCGGCTCAACGCCCTGCGTATTCTGTATTGGATCATGTGGCTTTACGATTAAATGGCTTTAAGGAATTAAGGCATTGGCGAGAGGCATTAAAGGAATTTATTAAAATTTATGGGGTGAAACCTTGTCAACATTAGCATTAGTCATGATTGTAAAGAATGAAGAACGGCATCTTAGCCGTTGTTTGCAAAGTGTCAAAGATATTGTCGATGAGATAGTTATTGTCGATACAGGATCTACGGATCGCACAAAGGAAATAGCTTATTCATTTGGTGCTAAAGTATTCGATTTTGAATGGATTAATGATTTTTCCGCTGCTCGGAATTACGCACTTGAAAAATCTACAAGTGATTGGAACTTAGTATTGGATGCAGATGAATATATTATTAATGATTGCGGAAGCATTATACGTAACTTTATAGAAAAAAACGACAGAGTAATTGGTCGGATTAAAAGGATTGATGAATTTATTCAAGATGGCGAGAAGAGGTATGCACAGTCTTATCTATCTCGATTACTGCCTAAAGGGGTAAAATATGTCGGAAGCATTCACGAACAGGTAGAGTCTGATTTACCAAGGAAAAACTTGGATATAGAAGTGTATCATGACGGATATATTCATACAGATAAAACGGATCGAAACCTCAAGTTGTTGTTGCTAGAAGCTGAGAGACGACCGCTTGATGATTATATTTTGTATCAAGTAGGAAAACAATATAAGTTGCAGCAACAACTGCAACAAGCGGAATTATATTTTGAAAAGAGTTATCATCTTGCTCCATTCCAATCATGGTACCGCCATAGTCTAGTTATTGATTATTTATATACGAGTATAGGAAATAAATCGTTCGAGAAAGGCTTAAAATTGATTGAAAACGAGCGTGACAGATTTGCCGATTCTCCAGATTTCTATTTCGCATGTGGTTTATTTTATATGGACTTAATTTTTAGCAATGTTAATAAATATATTCATTTATTTCCGTTCATTGAAAAATCTTTTCTTCGCTGTTTAGAAATAGGGGATACGGATAAGTATGACAGTGTGAAAGGTACAGGAAGTTTCCTTGCTTCTTACAATTTAGGAGTATTCCATGAGGTTCTTGGTAATACTGATAAAGCCATTTCATTCTATCAACAAGCAGCCAAAGAACAATATGAAAGAGCTATAAAACGCTTAGAACTTTTAAGGTAGTTCTTATAGAGATTGGCTTAATCTAATTATAATGCCACAAGCAGCTTCAAAGTTACTTTTGCTAATTTGGTTCTTAGAAAATAACGAATAACCAATCAGAGAGTCTACCATTAGTAGGCTCTATTTTTTAGGATTGAACAGAACATATATTCGTATTTATGTTATAATGAAATAGAGGTGATCATATGGATGATCTAAATTATTATAGAAGCATTTGCCATTCCGAGTTATCTCAACTACCGCTTGTGAATCTCTATAAGGAAGTTAGCATTGGAAAAAGAAAGGTCCTTCCTTCAGGCACGTGGGAAAAAGACGAAAATGTGATCATTCTTGTTCGTTATGCATTAGAAGTGAATCTTGGTTTGAAGAAGGAACAAATCCCCAAGATCAACAGAGCCATCATAAAGGAACAGAAGCTTTGGGGAGCTTTAAACCGTTTTAAATCTATTCCTAAATTAATTCAATTTGTATATCCCGGCCGATATAATGAGTTTGATTTCAGTCGAGTGCCAATTAATTACTGGAGCGATACTCAAAATATACGAGATCGATTGGAATGGTATTTGCGAAGAGAGGGGGTAAGGATAGAGGAGATACCGCAAAAAGTGAATTATGATTTGTTAATTAAATGGGGAATTTCTAACCCGCTAAAGCGATATGGTGATTCTCCGTTTCGCTTGATCGATACTTTATACCCCGGTGTATTTAAAGAAACAGATTTTAAAAAAATTCCCCATCGCTATGCAAACAATAGCAATTTTTTGAGGGAACAATTCCTAGATATGTTGACGAAAGAAAACATCTCCCTTGAAGATGCCTCAAAGAAAGTAACTCAACAGATGCTGATTAAATACCGCTTTAGTGGTGTTTTAAAAAAGCATCAAGGTTCCCCATCGAAATTGATGTCATATCTTTTTCCAGGCTTATTTTCTGCTGATAGCTTTCATATGAAACCAAATGGTTACTGGAAAGATATTTCGAATGTGAAACGTGCTATCATGGACTTGATTGAAAAGGAAGGAATAGCGGAAGAGGATGTTCCAAAGTTTTTTACGAAAAAAAGGTTAATGCAAGAGGGATTAGGTGGACTGTTACATGAATATAACGGCTCTCCAATTGAAATTGTGAACGCTGTCTTTCCGGGAAAATATGAGATTACAGAGTTCCAGCGGGTACCTAATCAATATTGGTATTCTCAAAAAAATAGAGTGCAAGCATTAAGAACTTTTTGTGAAAAGAGAAAGATTAGTAGAGAGTCGTTGCCGCTTTTAAATCGTGCATACTTCCAAAAACATTTCCCCAGATTTATCAGTATGGTCGATCGGCATTATGATAGTAAATTTTACCGTTGGATTATTGAGTCATTCCCCGAATATACATTTCAGCCTGAGGAATTTAATTTGTTAGTCGGGATTGACGGACAATTGTGTGATTCAAAAGAGGAACTGACCATCCATAATTTTTTAATTCAGACATTCGTATCTACAAAAGTAATTAGAGAAAGTCAGCGCTTTGTGAACTATCGATACGAGGAAGTGTATATCCCCGATTGGATTATTTATCAAAATGACCGAAAATTCATAATAGAGTATTTTGGTTTGTATGGTTCGAGTCGTTATAAAGCATATACCGAAAAAGCGGATAGAAAAATTGAATTTTTTCAATCATTAAAGGACTATAAGTTAATCGCAATTATGCCTGATGATTTTAAGGAAAAAGGGTTTCGCACAATTGCGTCCCTTTTGATTAGTAATGGGATACAGCTTAATGTTAGCTGTTCTCATTGTTACTGAAGAAGGTGATACAATGATCATTCTAAAACAAGGCAATCTCTTGGAAGATGAAGCAGAAGCCTTAGTGAATACGGTCAATTGTGTTGGTGTGATGGGGAAAGGAATTGCGTTGCAATTTAACCAAGCTTACCCAGAAGTGTTTTCTGAATATGAAAAAGCTTGTCGTCGTGAAGAAGTTCGACCGGGTAAAATGCATGTTGTTTCTAGAGAATCACTTTTTAATCCGAAGTATATTATCAATTTTCCGACAAAACGCCATTGGAAAAATAAATCCCGAATGGAAGATATCGAATCAGGGTTGATCGATTTGGTAAAGGTCGTTAAGGATCTTGATATAAAATCTATTGCTATCCCACCGCTTGGCTGTGGAAATGGCGGACTTAGCTGGGATGAAGTACGCCCTAAAATTGAAGCGGCTTTTGAAAATTTAAAAGATGTAGAAGTGCATTTATACGAGCTGGTAGGAAGCCCGAAGCCTGACTAAATAAAAATACGTACGGAACAACTGAAAATGACAAGAGCAAGAACATTATTTCTGCTAATGTATGATTACACAATTCCAGGTTATCGTCTATCTTTGCTTGAAGTGCAAAAGTTAGCGTATTTTCTTCAAGCAGTAGGGGAACCTCTTAAACTAAGATTTGAAAAAAGTAAATACGGTCCATATGCTGAAAACTTAAACCATGTGTTATTACGTCTTGATGGTCATTTTATTCGTGGTTTTGTTGACCGTAGCAGAGATGCGGAAATTTACTTAATATCGGATGTAGCCCAAAAAGCTGAGCAGTATTTGAAGGGAGATTCCGAAGCCCATGAACATTTAGGAAGAGTACGGGATATTATTCAAGGGTTTGAAACTCCATACGGGCTAGAATTGCTTTCAACCGTACATTGGATTGTTAAAGAAAATCCAGATATAAAGGATGATATTCAATCAATCGTTGAAGAAGTTCATAACTGGAACGAACGGAAGCAGAAGATATTTAAAGAGAAGCATATTACAAAAGTTTGGCAGCATTTGAAAGGAATAGGAATGCTTAATTAATAAAAATGCTTGTAGATCATGCCTCACTCAATTCAGGGAGTGGGGCTTTTATTGTCAGTATAAATCTTAGATTAAATGAAAGGATATTTACTCACCTGCTTCAGTTCAAAAGACCTACACATATCGTTAATAACTGTATGCTCAAGCGCAACAGAAAAAACAAGGCATTAGCTTGGCTAGCGCCTCTTTTTATGCCAGTTAATAGAGTATTAACCTTTTTATTCCTCTATTTTATTCATAATAATATCGTTTGTTTATGTGCAAAATGACTTCACATTTTCTCTTTCCTAACCGATATAAATAATAGATAGCGTTTATACAAAGGAGCGGGCGGATTATGACGATTGAGCGTATTTCTTCACTATCTTCTTCCTCTTACTTGTATGAAAATGTTCTTAATGAAAAAACAGCAAGTATTGTAGATTCGCAAAAAATGGATATCTCTAGCGTAATAGAAGAGAAAAAAGAAACACAAGGAGTATCAAAAGAACAACTTGAGGAAATTGTGAAGGGAATGAATGAGTTCCTTCAGCCGAGCCATACATCATTAAAATTTGAACTTCACGATAAGTTAAAGGAATATTACGTGAAAATCATTGACGAACGGACGAATGAAGTGGTTCGTGAAATTCCTCCGAAAAAACTTCTTGACATGTATGCGACGATGATGCAGTTTGTCGGCTTAATTGTTGATAAAAAAATTTAAGGATGGTGAGTTTCGGTGAGCACGATGCGCATTGGCGGTTTGGCGAGTGGTATGGATATTGATCAGCTTGTAAAAGATTTAATGAGAGCAGAGCGTATGCCATTGGATAAACTATATCAAAAAAAGCAAATTCTTGAATGGCAGCGTGATGATTATCGTGAGATGAATAAATTATTACAAGAACTGGATACGTTTATTTTCGATGGTGTATTCAAGCAAAGTACATTTTTGAAAAAAGCGGTTACAAGTTCGGATGAGAGTGTTGTTACTGCCGTAGCGACAAACGTGACTGCTAATCAAACTGTTGAGTTAAAGGATATTACGCAGCTGGCTTCAGCAGCAAGATGGACATCTGAGACAGCGATTAAAACAACAGCGGCAGATAATAAAATTGATCCAAACGCAAAGTTAAACACGGTTACGTTTACGACAAGCGGCGGTAGCGTTCAGTTTGCGGGCTCCGTGACATTAAAGTTTGATATAATGAATCCTGGAAGCACAACAGTAGAAACAGCCGAGATTACAATTGACCCGTCTACCGATACGTTAAACTCTGTCATTACTAAAATTAATCAAAACACAAAATTAGGTGTTAGCGCGTTTTATGACGAAGTAACACAAAAACTTGTTATTACGAAAAATGAAACAGGCAGCGGGGCATCGATTAAAGTTGTATCAGGTGCTAACTTTTTAAAAGAGCTTGGATTTACGTCCGCTTCTGACGGGGCAGAATTAACAGGAAAAACAAATGGACAAAATGCTAAGTTTACTATTAACGGATTAGCGACAGAGCGTACGACCAATACATTTACAATTAATGGAATGACTTATACGTTAAAGAACACAAAAACAACAGGAACTGTAACGATTTCTACTGCAACAGATACGGACTCAATTTTCAACTCTATCAAAGCATTCGTTGATAAATACAACGAAGTCATCAGCAAAATTAACGCCGAGCTTAAAGAAGAACGCTACCGAGATTACCCACCACTCACTGATGAGCAAAAAGAAGCGATGACGGAAAAGCAAGTGGAGCTTTGGGAGGAAAAAGCGCGGAGCGGGATGTTGCGAAACGATTCGATTTTATCGAGCGGTCTAAGTAAGATGCGGATGGCTCTTTATATGAAAGTAGAAGGTTCTAATATTACGAGCGGATTTTCTCAGTTGGCAGAAATCGGTATTACGACTTCCTCCAACTATTTAGATGGTGGTAGACTCATTATTGATGAGATAAAGCTGCGCGAGAAAATCCAAGAAAACCCAGATGCGATTTATCGTTTGTTTAATAACGATAGCACCAATTACTCAGAAAAAGGCATTGCCCGTCGATTAAGAGATACGATTAAAGACACCATCGGCAAAATTGAACAAAAAGCGGGTAAGACACTTTGGACAAACCAACAATTTGCGATCGGTCGAAACTTAAATCAAATTGACGATCAAATCGATCGTTTTGAAGACCGTCTCGTTGAAATCGAAGACCGCTATTGGCGTCAATTTACAGCGATGGAAAAGGCGATTAACCAATATAATTCTCAAGCCATGTATCTTATGAATGCCTTTGGTGGCGGTATGCAATAATTCCTAAAGGAGTGTTTTAACGAATGGCAACGAACAATCCGTATCAATCTTATCAGGCAAATGCCGTGCAAACAGCGTCGCCTGGTGAGTTGACGTTGATGTTATATAACGGATGCTTAAAGTTTATTAAACTCGCTTGCAAAGCAATGGAAGAAAAAAATATTGAGGAGAAAAATACGAATCTCTTAAAAGCACAAAAAATTATCCAAGAATTAATGGTCACGCTGAATATGGACTATGAAGTCGCCAAAAATATGATGGTCATGTACGATTACATTTACCACCGCCTTGTCGAGGCGAATATTAAAAACGATGTTGCGATTTTAGACGAAGTCGAAGGCTATGTTACAGAATTCCGCGATACGTGGAAACAAGTGATTCAACTGAACCGTCAGCAACAGCACGGACAAGGTGGTCACGTGTAATGTCGGTCGTTCAGCAAAGCCTAGAGGTGACGAAACAGCTTTTACACGTGCTCCAAACGATGGAAGGAAAGGACCGTGATGAAGTCATCCAGTCGATACAAAAGTTGTTGAACAAGCGGCAAGCACTCCTTCCGTCCATTCAACCGCCTTTTTCCGAAGAGGAAATAGAGCTTGGGCAAGAGTTAGTTCGTATCAATCAACAAATCGAACCACTCCTGAAACAATTGCAAATGGACATTCAAAAAGACCGGAATTCGTTTGAAAAACGAAAACAATCCGTCAAAAAATATCGGAATCCGTACGAATCGCTCCAATTTGATGGAATGTTTTACGATAAAAGAAAATAGGTGACGCACTATGAAATCAACGTTCTCATTAACCGAGCAACATGTAACCCTTTGCCAACAGTATGTGGAACTTCTTCATTCAATTGAAGAAGCCCTTCTATATATTGATGAAAGCTTCACGAACCTAAAAAAAACCGAAGCAGAACGACTAAAAGCGGACATTTTTAAGGCGTTTGTACAAATTGGCGAAACGAATGGCGTGCTCCGTCAAATTTTTTCCGACAAAGACGAGGCCGTTGTTCAAGCCGTTCCAAGCGTTTGATACGGTGTTAAAAGAAACGATTTTATTTAATGAACTTGTAGGAGATTCCCGTTTCAAACAAGACTACTTTCAACAGAAACTGGTTCCGACGTTTCAACAATGGTCCAACCAAATCAAAGAATCCTTTCAACCGTATATTCAACATTAATCCTTCACGGCTACTGACTGATTCAGTAGCCTCTTTTATTATTCCTTTCTTAAGTATCCCCTTCTAAAGTGCAGTTAATATAACGGGTTTCACCATTTCTCCACAAATTGGTCAAAAAATTGACAAAATTTTTTGAAAGATTAAGCAGGATTATTTTAAGAAAAAGAGAAATATAATAACATAGCTTTTACAAAAGGGGGAGTTCGCATGATGAATAACAACATTCGTGGTGAAAACCTTGAAGTAACTCCAGCTATTCGTGATTACGTAGAGAAGAAGATCAAAAAGTTAGAACGCTATTTCTCTCATGCTCCAGATGCCAACGTACACGTGAACTTGAAAGTGTATCCAGATAAAACATCTAAAGTGGAAGTTACAATTCCTCTTCCTCACCTCGTTTTACGGGCGGAAGAGCGACATGAAGATATGTATGCAGCGGTTGATTTAATTACGGATAAATTAGAACGTCAAATTCGTAAGCATAAAACAAAAGTGAATCGTAAGTTTCGTGAAAAAGGCAGTCCGAAAGAACTATTTACCAATGTCGATGATGTTTCCGCCAACCATCAGGAGAAGGAAGAAGACAAGCTAGAAGTCGTTCGTACGAAACAATTTGATTTGAAGCCGATGGATAGCGAAGAAGCAATTTTACAAATGAACCTCCTTGGCCATAACTTCTTTGTTTACACGGATGCGGAAACGAACCAAACGAACATCGTTTACCGTCGTAAAGATGGAAAATATGGGTTAATTGAAACAAATTAACCTTTAACCAAGTCTAACTTTACGAATCACCATATCCTCTCGTTGGCCCCGTAGCTATTGGCTATGGGGTCTTTTTTGTACCGTTAAAAAATTCCGTACTATTCGTCCTGGCCATTTCGTGTTAAGATGGAAAATGGTCTTTTTTTATCCCATACTTAACGGGCAATAACCCTCACCTCAAGGTGGGGAAAAAAGTCCATAAAGGTCCGATTGGTTCAACTAACCATCCGTTGAAGACCACTGATGGAAGTTTTCCTGTATGCCCCAAACCGTTGGAGTTTACATACAGAGTGAACGATGAGGAGGGATATATATGTCAAAAATTGGTCGGAATGAATCGTGCCCTTGTGGGAGCGGAAAAAAATATAAAAAATGTTGTGGGAAAAACGGCGTCGTTTCGATCATGGACGTCATTTATGAAGAAATCGAAAAGCAAGAGGAACAGTTATATCGTTACATGTACACCCATTACCGTAACGAGCGGGAGAAACTGTTCCGGGAAGTGGAAGGAAAAACGAGTGTCTTTCGCGAAAACGAAATGAACTCGGTGATGTTGTTTGATATTTGGTTTACAACGGCGTATGAATCTAAGGGAACGACGATTTTGGAATCCTTTGTCGAGCATCAACTTCCAACGATCCACCGTCCGCGCACGAAGGCGATTGTCGAATCGTGGAAAGAAGCGCTCTTTGTAGCCGGGATGATTCAAGAAGTGACCGATACTCATATTACGATGGTAGATGAGTTATCGAACGAAACGTATCAAGTACAATATAAAAATCGTTCGTTCCAGCCACATACGTTTGTAACAGGGGTACTTTTACCGTACGAAGAGACATATAAATTCTATATCTTCGGCTACGACTTCCCTAAAGAAGTGGCTGATGTGGCGGTGCCATACTTAAAAGAACAGATCTCTGCGTATGAAGGAGACGTTCAATCGTATTTCCGTGAGCATTATTTAACGTTTATCGACGATGTGTTTACGAAATTAGCAGAAAAAGAAAATGCTTCTCAAGAAGAAGAGCAGCCAACGTACGAGTGGGAAAAAGAGATTTATAGAGAAATTGGGGACGACCTGCAAGCATTCATACAAGAAGTAGGTGGCTCCAAAGATGCGTCCGATTTCGGTGTGCTTTTATGGAACGTGTTCAGTAAAAAAGTTCAACCAACTATTCGCAACCCGAAACTGTATGTCGCAGCCACGTACTATCTCCTGCAATCATTAGCATTTGACTTGCCTACCTTTACGCAAAAAGAACTCGCGGAACGATTTGGGGTATCACCGAATAGTATCTCACAGCGTCGTAAAGAAATGGACGCAGCTGTTGCGGAACAAGTCGCTTCGTTATCTTCATAATCAATTGGTAAACAGCTTTTCATGATGAAAGGCTGTTTTTTTAATAAAAATTGTGACAAGTGCAAACCAAGTGGCGGAAAGTGCAAAAGAAATTGTGACAAGTGCAAACCAAGTGGCGGAAAGTGCAAAAGAAATTGTGACAAGTGCAAAACAGTCGGCGTAAACTGTAAAAGATGTTGCGCCAAGTTCAAAACAAGTAGCGGAAAGTACAAAAGAAATTGTGACAAGTGCAAAACAATCGGCGCAAACTGCAAAAGATATTGTGACAAGTGCAAAACAATCGGCGTAAACTGCAAAAGATATTATGACAAGTGCAAAACAGTCGGCGTAAACTGCAAAAGATAATATGACAAGTTCAAAACAATCGGCGTAAACTGTAAAAGATGTTGTGCCAAGTGCAAACCAAGTGGCGGAAAGTGCAAAAGAATGTGACAAGTGCAAAACAATCGGCGTAAACTGCAAAAGATATTATGACAAGTGCAAAACAACTGATGCAAACTGCAAAAGATTTTATATTAAGTGCAAAAGAACAATTGTAAACTGCAAAAGGTATTATCACAACTGCAAAACAGGACCTATTTCAGAAAACGGCCTACCAAGTAAGCTGCTGCTCCTTTAGTTATTTCACGTTATAGAATTCATTTTTTTTGCTCGCACCTTATCTCTAGCCCGGATATCCCATAAGTTGTCACTTTTCCGTGAGAAGTGGTATTATTAAATAGGTAAGGAATCGATATTTTTACGAATAGTTCGTACGAAGAAGGAATAAAGGAGCGTCTTTCATGCTTGGTATATTAAATAAAGTGTTTGACCCCAATAAGCGGGAAATCAATCGTTTAGAAAAAATTGCGAATCAAATCGATGCGTTATCGTCCGACATGGAACGCTTGACGGATGAGCAGCTTCGCGAAAAAACGACAGAATTTAAAAAGCGTTACGAGCAAGGTGAATCGCTTGATGATTTGCTCGTTGAAGCGTTTGCTGTTGTTCGGGAAGCGTCTCGTCGGGTGTTAGGCTTGTATCCATATAAAGTGCAGCTGATGGGTGGTATTGCCCTTCATGAAGGAAATATCGCCGAAATGAAAACGGGTGAAGGTAAAACTCTTACAGCGACGATGCCGGTGTACTTGAACGCCCTTACTGGAAAAGGGGTTCACGTCGTGACGGTGAACGAATACTTAGCGAGCCGTGACGCAACTGAAATGGGCCGTCTGTACGAATTTTTAGGCTTAACCGTTGGCCTCAATGCTAGTGGCTTATCTAAAGAAGAAAAGAAAAAAGCATACGAAGCGGATATTACCTACGGAACGAATAACGAATTTGGCTTCGACTATTTACGGGACAACATGGTGCTTTATAAAGAACATAAAGTACAGCGTCCGCTTCATTTTGCTATCATTGACGAGGTTGACTCCATCCTTATCGACGAAGCGCGTACACCGCTCATTATTTCTGGTACGGCGCAAAAATCGACACAGCTTTATCTACAGGCAAATGCGTTTGTACGCACGCTGAAAAAAGACGTCGATTACACGTACGATGAGAAAACAAAAGGTGTTCAGCTGACCGAAGAAGGGATTAATAAAGCAGAAAAATACTTCGGTATCGACAACTTGTTTGACATCACGCATGTTACGATCAACCATCATATTAACCAAGCGTTAAAAGCCCATGTAAGTATGCATCGCGATGTCGATTACGTTGTCCAAGACGGCGAAATCGTCATTGTTGACCAATTTACAGGTCGCTTAATGAAAGGGCGTCGTTATAGCGACGGTCTTCATCAAGCGATTGAAGCTAAAGAAGGATTAGAAATCCAAAACGAAAGCATGACGATGGCGACGATTACGTTCCAAAACTACTTCCGTATGTATGAAAAACTAGCCGGTATGACAGGTACGGCCAAAACGGAAGAAGAAGAGTTCCGGAACATTTACAACATGAAAGTTGTCGTCATTCCAACTAACAAACCAGTCATTCGTGACGACCGTCCGGATTTAATATACGCGACAATGGAAGGTAAGTTTAAAGCGGTCGTGGAAGATATCGTTGAGCGTCATAAAAAAGGACAACCGGTGCTCGTTGGTACGGTTTCGATTGAAACGTCGGAATTACTCTCGAAAATGTTAACGAAACGTGGTATCCGGCATAATGTATTAAATGCGAAAAACCACGAGCGTGAGGCGGAAATTATCGCCCAAGCTGGTCAAAAAGGTGCGGTGACCATTGCAACTAACATGGCTGGTCGTGGTACGGATATTAAATTAGGTGAAGGTGTAAAAGAACTCGGCGGATTAGCCGTCATTGGTACGGAACGCCACGAGTCTCGCCGTATTGATAATCAGTTGCGCGGTCGTTCGGGTCGTCAAGGAGATCCGGGTGTGACACAATTTTACTTGTCCATGGAAGACGAGTTAATGCGCCGCTTCGGTTCTGACAATATGAAAGCGATGATGCAACGTCTTGGTATGGATGACTCCCAGCCAATCCAAAGTAAAATGGTAACACGCGCGGTGGAATCAGCGCAAAAACGGGTAGAAGGTAACAACTTCGACGCCCGGAAGCAGCTGCTCCAATACGACGATGTCCTTCGTCAGCAGCGTGAAATCATTTATAAACAGCGCGACGAAGTATTAGAAGCGGAAAACCTTCGCGACATCGTAGAAAATATGATTAAATCGGTCGTGGAGCGTACGGTTCATTCGCATATGGCGACGCAAGACGATGAGGAAGTAAATCTTCAAGGAATTATCGATTACGTCAACGCGAACCTACTTCCTGAAGGAGACATTACCGTCCAAGACCTTGAAGGAAAAGATGCGGAGGAAATCATTGACCTCATTTTAGAAAAAGTAAAAGTTCGTTACGATGAAAAAGAAGAAATTTTAGGCGAAAGAATGCGCGAGTTTGAAAAAGTCATCGTTCTTCGAGCGGTCGATACGAAATGGATTGACCATATCGATGCGATGGATCACTTACGTCAAGGTATTCACCTGCGCGCGTACGGTCAAATCGATCCGCTTCGTGAATACCAAAACGAAGGTTTTGCCATGTTCGAAAATATGGTTGCTGCTATTGAAGAAGATGTGGCAAAATACGTAATGAAAGCTGAAATCCAAAATAACTTAAAACGCCAAGAAGTCGCGAAAGGGCATGCGGTGAATCCGAAAGAAGACGGTAATGTGAAACGGAAGCCAATTCGAAAACAAACGAACGTTGGACGCAACGACCCTTGCCCGTGCGGAAGCGGGAAAAAGTACAAACATTGTCATGGTAAACTAGCGTAATGGAGAGGACTGACTCCTCAGGGGTCAGCCTCTCTTTATGATGAAAATACATTTTTTAGAGGTGATCAGCATGGAACTGTTCGAAATTAAGAACGAACTTGAGAAAACAGCTAAGCGATTAGCGGATTTTAGGGGGTCTCTTTGACCTCGATACAAAAGAAGCTCGAATAGCTGAACTCGAGCAAATCATGGTCGCTCCGGACTTTTGGAACGATCAACAAAAAGCGCAATCCATTATTAGTGAAGCGAATGGATTAAAAGATTTAGTGAACGAATACAAAGACTTATCGGAAACACAAGAAAACTTAGAGCTCACGTACGAATTAGTAAAAGAAGAAAGCGATGAAGAGTTAAAAGCGGAGCTTGAAAGCGAATTAAAAGAATTAATCAAACGTTTGAATAAATTTGAGCTACAGCTTTTATTAAGCGAACCGTATGATAAAAATAACGCGATTTTAGAGCTTCATCCAGGTGCGGGTGGTACGGAGTCACAAGACTGGGCCTCCATGCTGCTTCGGATGTATACGCGTTGGGCGGAGAAAAAAGGATTCAAAGTCGAAACGCTCGATTATTTACCTGGTGAGGAAGCGGGTATTAAAAGCGTGACGCTTTTAATTAAAGGGCACAATGCGTACGGATATTTGAAAGCAGAAAAAGGGGTACACCGCCTCGTACGCATTTCACCGTTTGACGCTTCAGGCCGTCGCCATACATCTTTCGTATCATGTGAAGTTATGCCAGAGTTCAACGAAGAGATCGAAATCGAAGTTCGCGCGGAAGATATTAAAGTCGATACGTATCGTTCTTCTGGTGCCGGTGGTCAGCACGTCAACACGACGGACTCTGCTGTTCGAATTACCCACATTCCAACGGGTATTGTCGTGACATGTCAGTCCGAACGTTCGCAAATTAAAAACCGCGAAAAAGCGATGAATATGTTAAAAGCGAAACTTTACCAAAAGAAAATTGAAGAGCAAGAAAAAGAACTGGCTGAACTTCGCGGTGAACAAAAAGAGATCGGTTGGGGAAACCAAATCCGTTCGTACGTCTTCCATCCGTATTCTCTAGTAAAAGACCATCGTACGAATACGGAAGTCGGAAACGTTCAAGCCGTGATGGACGGTGAAATCGACATCTTTATTGATGCTTATTTACGTTCTCGCTTAAAGTAAACTAAGAAGCTACCTATCGTTAGGAGATAGGTAGCTTTAATTTTTGTTCGCAGCAGAACATCATTTCAGTTAAACAGAAAGTAAAATCGGTTAAACGGAAAGTAATTAGTTCGGACCGTAAAGAAAAATCGGCTCAACAGAAAGTAATCGGTTCGGAACGTAAAGTAGAATGGATAAACAGAAAGTATCGTCACGGACCGTAAAGAAAAATCGGCTCAACAGAAAGTATTGAGCACTGAACGTAAAGTAAAATTGGCTCAACAGAAAGAAATCGTCACGGACCGTAAAGAAAAATCGGCTCAACAGAAAGAATTGAGCACCGAACGTAAAGAAAAATCGGCTCAACAGAAAGTATTGAGCACCGAACGTAAAGTAAAATTGGCTCAACAGAAAGTATTGAGCACCGAACGTAAAGAAAAATCGGCTCAACAGAAAGTATTCGGCACCGAACGGAAAGTAAAATCAAACCAACAGAAAGTAATCAGCAGGAACGTAAAGTAAATTGATGAAACAGAAAGTATAATACGATAAATGAATGTAAAACCGGTCCAACAGAAACATAAATACCGCAATGGGACCTCCAAAATATGAACCCCGACTTCCCCACGCATGTTCCGTATGAACATCACCAATAATAATAAATAGTACATTTTCGTCTAAGGGACCAAAACGAATTTCATTTTTAGCCGTTCATCACGTTAATGCGTTATCTAGCTGTCATTTACAACCAAGAGCCCTCATGCTATACTCTCAATCGGCATGATTTGACAGGGAAAGAGGAGAAGCTATGAATCGTAGAAGGGAACCAATCACATTATCACCGAAGATGGAAAAATTGATTGAATACATATACGTCCTTATTGGTTCAGCTATTGTAGCCATTGCGTTTAACGTCTTTTTACTTCCTAACCGCGTGGCTTCCGGTGGAGTAAGTGGAATTAGTACGATTTTAGATGCGTTATTTGGATGGGAGCCAGCTTTCGTCCAATGGTCGCTCAATATTCCGTTGTTTATTGCAGGCCTGCTTATTTTAGGTTTGCAGTTTGGTGTAAAAACACTTGTAGGGACGCTCTTTTTACCGTTTGTCGTCTTTTTAACGAACGATTGGGAACCGTGGACAACAAATCAGCTGCTTGGTGCTTTGTTTGGGGGCATCGGTGTTGGCCTTGGCTTAGGCATAACGTTTCGTGGAAAAGCATCCACTGGAGGAACGGATTTAGCGGCCCAAATTATTACAAAATTTACAGGGCTCTCTTTAGGAACATCGGTGGCGATTATTGATGGATTAATTGTCCTTTCAGCAGCTATCGTCTTTGATATCGAAGGTGGGTTATACGCACTAATAGGTTTATACGTGACAAGTAAAACGATTGATTTTGTTCAAGTCGGTTTCGGGCGATCCAAAATGGCGATGATTATTACGAATAAAGAAAAGGAAGTTCGCCAAGAAATTTTGCATAAAATTGACCGAGGTGTGACAAAACTATCAGCATACGGCGGATATACGGACCATGAACGCCCAGTATTACTCTGTGTGGTCGATCAAACAGAATTCACAAAATTGAAACAAGTGGTGAAAAGCATTGACTCGACTGCATTTGTTGTAGTTATGGACGCTTCCGAGGTTCTTGGCGAGGGTTTCAAGCGGGCGTAGAATTGCTATAATTTATATGAGCTACTATCTTTAAAAAATGGGGGAGAAAGTGATGAAGAAAAAGCTACTAGGATTCATGTTAGGTACATCCCTTGTCTTCGGTCTTGCTGCATGTGGTGGGGGTCAAGACGAAGGAACAACATCCGATGGAACCACTGAAACTACAAGTGTGGGGGATGCTCAAAAAATTTATAATCAAAAATGTTCCAGCTGTCACGGTGGAAACCTAGAAGGTGGTTTCGGCCCAGCTCTTGAAAAAATTGGAGCAAAATTAAGTAAAGATGAAATTTTAAACGTTATTAATAACGGTAAAGGGTCTATGCCACCAGGAATTATTAATGACGATGAAGCTGAAGCTGTGGCGGAATGGTTAGCGAATAATAAATAATATCGTGATTTATAAAGATGGGCTGGATAAAAATTACACCAGCCCGCTTTTTTCTATCGATACGATGGTTCGTGTCGATTTTTTTAATTTTCACATTTTTTCCTTCCTGTCGATATTTCCCGAGTAATAAGGGAATTTCGGTACGAAAGATTTCATTTTATGATGAAATTTGAAAAGAAACTGTAATATAAATTTTCATTAAAATACGCGATTCCAATGTTATAATAAGAATGACGTCTAAAGTTGACGAATTTTGACGTAACCATTCATTTTATATAGATACATAGAAAAGATTAAGGTGATTAAACAATGATAGAAATGCAAGATGTATATAAACAATACCCTAATGGAATTATGGCTGCAAATGGCTTTAATGTATCCATTAAACAAGGGGAATTTGTTTATGTCGTTGGCCCCAGTGGTGCGGGAAAGTCAACGTTTATCAAAATGATGTATCGTGAAGAAAAACCAACAAGAGGCACCATTATGGTGAATGGTGTCAATTTGACCAAGCTAAAAGAAAACCGTGTTCCATTTTTCCGTCGGAATATAGGGGTTGTTTTCCAAGACTTTAAACTATTGCCGACATTGACGGTGTTTGAAAATGTCGCGTTTGCCATGGAAGTTATTGAAGAAAATCCAAAGAATATTAAAAAACGTGTCTTAGAAGTTCTTGATTTAGTCGGTTTAAAGCATAAAGCGCGTATGTTGCCATCAGAGCTATCCGGTGGTGAGCAACAACGGGTGTCAATTGCTCGTTCGATTGTCAATATGCCGAAGGTGGTCATCGCGGACGAGCCTACCGGGAACTTAGACCCGGAAACATCATGGGAAATCATGAACATTTTTCAAGAAATTAATGACCGCGGAACAACCATTGTCATGGCCACACACAACAAAGAAATCGTGAACACGATTCGTCATCGGGTTATTGCCATAGAAAACGGGCGCATTGTTCGCGATGAGCAGCGGGGGGATTACGGCTATGAAAATTAGAACGTTTAAGCGCCATTTTCGAGAAAGCTTTAAAAGCTTAGGACGAAACGCTTGGATGACGTTCGCATCCATCAGTGCCGTAACCGTGACGCTTTTACTTGTTGGTGTGTTTTTCGTCCTAATGATGAATATGAATAAAATCGCTTCCGATATTGAAAAAGATGTTGAAATTCGTGTACACATTGATTTAACCGCAACGGAAGAAGACCAAGCCAAGCTACGAAATCAAATAGAACAAATTCCAAAAGTGAAATCGGTGACCTACTCGTCAAAAGAAGACGAGTTAAATAACTTAATTAAAAACCTTGGGGAAGACGGAGAAATTTTCCGTTTATTTGAACAAGAAAACCCTCTTTACGATGTATTTATCGTTAAAACGAAAAATCCGACTGATACACCAGTTGTGGCCAAGCAAATAGAGACGTTCGATTTTGTCGATTCAGCACGATATGGCGAAGGAAAAATTGAACGCCTTTTTAGCGCATTAAAAATCGGTCGTAACGTTGGCTTAGGGTTAATTATCGGACTCTTATTTACTGCCATGTTCTTAATTTCTAATACCATTAAAATTACGATTTTTGCGCGTCGTAAAGAAATTG
This sequence comes from Aeribacillus pallidus, assembly GCF_050478865.1. Lineage (NCBI taxonomy): Bacteria > Bacillati > Bacillota > Bacilli > Caryophanales > Bacillaceae > Aeribacillus > Aeribacillus pallidus. The sequence continues at coordinate 47,063 of NZ_JBCNBW010000041.1, forward strand.
AAATTATGAAACTGGTAGGGGCAACGAACTGGTTTATTCGTTGGCCATTTTTCCTTGAAGGTCTTTGGTTGGGAATATTAGGGTCCATTATCCCAATCGTGGTCGTTACAACGGCGTACCATTACGTCTATGACTATTTATCACCACGACTCGAAAATCACTTTATTCAAATATTAGAATTCTCCCCATTTGTGTTCCAACTTGCTGGTTTACTGATCGCAATGGGGGCTTTAATCGGTGCATGGGGCAGTATGATGTCCATTCGTAAATTCTTAAAAATATAGAAGCGAACGAGTTCTCGCTTTAGAAAAAAGGGAGAGTAGTAGAAAGGGGTTTAACCGTTGAAGAAGCGTTCAATTCTGTCGGTGTCTTTAGCAACAGTTCTAGCTTTTGGAACGATGATGGCTAGTCATCAGGAGGTTTTTGCCTCTAAACTATCAGACTTAAAATCTCAAAAGAAGCAAATCGAAAGTAAAGAATCAGAAGTCGAGAAAAATATTAAAGAAAAAGATGCTCAAATTTCCCACCTTCAACAAGAACAACAACAGCTTGAAGCAGAAATTAAACGTATTGACCTAGCAATCTCGGATACGACTAAAAAGATCCATGAAAAAGAAGTTCAAATCGATGAAACAAAAGCAGAAATTGAACGGTTAAAGCAAGAAATTGAAGTATTAAAGAATCGGATAAATGAACGAAACGACTTGTTAAAAAACCGTGCTCGTTCAATGCAAGAATCAGGTGGTTTAATTAGTTACATAGATGTACTTTTAGGTGCAGAGAGCTTTAGTGATTTTATTGACCGCGTTAGTGCGATTGCTACCATTATGGAAGCTGACAATCAGATTATTGAACAGCATAAACAAGATAAAGCGGATTTAGAAGCGAAGAAAGCAGAAGTAACGAACAAATTAAATGAACTTGAAAACATGCGTGCCGAATTAGAAAATATGAAAGCTCAATTCGAGACGCAAAAAGCCGAAAAGGACAAGCTAGTAAAACAGCTTCAAAAAGAAGAACAACAACTAGAGCATCAAAAAATGGAACTTGAAGAAGAAAAAGAAATATTAGCTGCTCAAAAATCGGCTGTCCAAAAAGCGATTGAGTTAGAAAAGAAACGCCTTGAAGAATTAGCTAAACAACAACAGCAATCCAGTGGATCTAGTGGAACCAGTGGAACACCACCAGTTACGCCTGGCTTGTTTATGCGTCCATCAGAAGGGTACGTTTCTTCTAACTTTGGTCACCGTTGGGGAAGCTTCCACTATGGGGTTGATATTGCGAAAAGTGGTACTGTTCCAATTGTAGCGGCAGCAGATGGGGTTGTGCTTCGTTCCTATTATTCTAGTAGCTACGGAGAGGTTATTTTTATCACGCATTCGATTAATGGAAAAATTTATACAACGGTCTATGCACACCTATCTAGCCGTCTCGTCGGAACAGGAGCCGTCGTATCTAAAGGGCAAAAAATTGGGTACATGGGTAACTCCGGCCATTCCTTTGGCCAACACTTACACTTTGAGCTTCACGAAGGTGAATGGAACGCTTCGAAATCAAATGCGGTAGATCCGCGGAAATATATTAATTTCTAATCATAAAATGAAAAATACACAACTTGCCAACATTGCAAGTTGTGTATTTTTATGGCTAACTTTAATGGGACGCTTGACAATCAAAAAGTAATTAAAAGAAGGCCTTGACTATTTTAAATAATCAGTAATGCCTCTTTCTGAATGGTTATATTCACTGGTGTTTCCGTAAGGGGCTCTCCGTCGCTTTGTACAATCACCGGTAATTTAGACGTAACTTCTACATGTTTTCCTTTGATCATTGTTACACCAGGATGTAAAACATGTTTGCCTTTAAACGCTCTTGGAAAAGTACGTAACAGATTCCATTTCGTCATGTTGTGTACAATACAAATGTCAAAAAGCCCATCATGATAACAAGCATCTGGGCATATTCTAATGCCTCCGCCGTAATTAGGGATATTGGCAATGGCAATTAACCATACATTAAAAAATACTAGGCTTTTCCCATCAATCTTTAATTCAATGTTAACAGGACGATATTTTAATAAAACATGCAAGAAACTAAGACCGTACGAAAGCTCACCTAATCGAATGGAATTCAACCACTTTTTATATTTAGCAGTATTATTTACATGGGCGACGTTACCGTCAAAACCAATCCCCGTTACAGTGATGCAGTATTCGCTACCAATTCTTCCGATATCTATTTTTCTTTGCTTTCCCATTAAAATACGTTCTAATGCCTTATTATAGTCCATTGGTATCTCTAGGGCTCTTGCAAAATCATTTCCTGATCCTGCGGGAATAACACCTAAAGGAATATTGGAATCAATTAACCCGTTTGCAACATCATGGACTGTACCATCTCCGCCTACAGCAACAACAGCATCACATTTTTCAGAGGATACCATTTTAGCGATTTCTACTGCATGTTTTGGACGCTCGGTAAACCGCACTTGATAATCTACCTGTTTCTCTTGAAGCAATTTTTCGATCTTTTTCCAAACTCTTAGTCCTTTACCGTTACCCGAGGTTTTATTGACGATAAAATAATACATATAATCGATCTTTCCTTTTTATTAGATATGGTGAAAGTTTTACAGAACGTTTTATGGAGCATGGTTATAACATGGTCTGTATTTAATAACAATTTTTCCCTATGATAAGGAAAATATTCTAACAGCTTCATTTGTGAAGTTAAAGGAAAGATCTTTAGTATAAATGAAGGATCGATTCAGCAATTCATGAGATACACGAGTAGCCAAGCCTTGGCTTCAGGATATTTCCCATTAAGTACTTTCATCAATGCTTGGAATACCAACTCCCTCATAATGGTAACCTAATTTATGCATAGCAGATGAATTTAGACAATTTCTGCCATCGAATACAAATGGTTGAGATAATATGTTTTTTGCCTTTTGCCAGTCGATTTCAATGATTTCTTTCCACTCCGTTACAATTAATACAGCGTCTGCTTCTTTTAATGCTTCAAGTGGGGTTTTGGCATAGCTAATGGTAGGATAAATCTTTTTAACATGTTCTGTTCCTTGTGGATCGTATGCAGTAATATAAGCATTATTTTGAAGGAGGTAATGAATGATTTTTAGTGAGGATGCTTCTCTTATATCGTCAGTTTGTGGTTTGAACGTAAGTCCTAGTACCGCAATACGCTTATCGGTTAGAGTGCCCAATGCTTTCTTCACTTTTTCCATAAACCATTGTGTTTGTGTTTGGTTCACATCCGATACTGCTTGAAGGATTTGCAAGGGGGTTTTCTCTGCAGTAGCCAATGCTAGCAATGCTTTTATATCTTTAGGAAAGCATGATCCTCCATACCCAATTCCTGCCTGAAGAAATTGAGGACCAATCCTACTATCTAACCCCATACCTTTTGCTACTTGAATAACATTTACCCCAATCTTATCGCAAAGTCGGGCTAGCTCATTAATGAACGAAATTTTCGTAGCTAAAAATGCGTTTGATGCGTACTTAATCATTTCAGCATCTTTTATTGTTGTAAACACAATTGGTGAGTTGAACTCTTTATACAACTCTTTCATAACCTTTTGGGCTTTCTCTGTTTCACAGCCGATTACAATTCGTTCAGGATACAGAGCATCTTGTAATGCCTTTCCTTCTCGTAAAAATTCTGGGTTCGAAATGAGATCGAAAGAAATCTCCTCGTTTCTTTTTTTTAGTTCAGCTTTTATAATCTTATTTATTTTTTCACCCGTGCCTATTGGAACAGTACTCTTGATGACGATTCCTTTATATTCGTTCATCCATCTTCCAATCTGTCTTGCCGCCTCTTCTACATAGGATAAATCTGCTTCTCCGTTCGGTAAGGAAGGAGTACCAACTGTAATAAATAAAATTTCGCATTGATCGATAATTTCCTCTAAATGATGGGAAAACAAAAGATTTCCATTGGCAATAAGTTTTTTTAATAACTCCTCCATCCCCTCTTCATAGAAAGGGAGAATTGACTTTCTTAACTTTTTTAATTTTTCCTGGTCCTGCTCGATAACGAATACTTTGTGTCCATAGTTAGCAAAAGCTACACCGGTGGTGGTTCCTACATAGCCTGCCCCAATTACTGCTATATTCATAAGATCACCTCGCTTTCTACTAATTGGTACCTCTGGTGGTGTACACTTATCAACCGAAATGATAATAACCTATATCGAATGAAAAGATATATATCACTCTTTGGGGCATCTCATGTCCGTTGGCTTATGTTCTAACTGCTTGCTTCTTTTTGGACAATCACTTCTTTTAAATACTTTAAAATGTCTTCTTGTAAGTCTGGGCGTTGCAAAGCAAAATCAATAGTTGCACGAATAAAGCCGACCTTATCCCCGATATCATAGCGCCTGCCGTGAAAATGATAGGCTAAAACTGCTTGAGACTGATTCATTATTTTAATTGCATCTGTTAATTGAATTTCTCCGCTGGAATCTGGTGGTAAATCTTTCAAAATATCAAAAATCTCAGGTCTTAAAATATAGCGTCCCATAATGGCAAAGCGAGAAGGAGCCTCTTCTTTTTTGGGTTTTTCCACTAACGTCTCAATATTGATGAGATTTTCTTCTATCTCATTGCCTTTTGGTTTTATAATTCCATATTTCGAAACTTCATCCTCTTCAACCTGCTGAACGCCTACTATTGATGAATGATAATGATTAAATACTTCAATTAATTGTTTTAAACAAGGCTTCGAAGACTTGACGATATCATCGCCAAGCAATACAGCAAATGGCTCATTGCCTACGAAACTTTTCGCACAATAAATTGCATCCCCAAGGCCTTTCGGTTCTTTTTGACGGATATAATGAATATTAGCCAGATTTGAAATCTTTTGTACTTCTTTTAGTAACATTTGTTTGTTTTTCTTAAAAAGAGTTTCTTCTAACTCATACGATTTATCAAAGTGATCTTCAATCGAACGCTTACTGCGGCCACTTATCACAATAATGTCTTCAATCCCAGAGGCAACTGCCTCTTCGACAATATATTGAATGGTTGGCTTATCTACAATTGGAAGCATTTCTTTTGGTAATGCCTTTGTTGCAGGAAGAAACCTTGTACCCAGCCCTGCTGCTGGTATGATAGCTTTTCGAATCATCACCCCGACCTCCCCTCTTAACCTAATCTATTTACCAAAACATACACTATTAGGTTGGAAACCTATCGTGCATATTTCCACCCATCATAAATGTTGGAATACCATATGCATCTTCTAACTGCTTCTTCGTCCACTTCTACCATTGTGTATTTAATCGCTACTACATTTTCCAGTTCTTTTTCTTCTGTGGTATTCATTTCATCTGTACCCATTTGTTCATTACGATCTTGTTCCATAACTTCGATTTCGTCCTCTTCTGTCATTGAGTAATTAATCGCTACTACATTTTCCAGTTCTTTTACTTCTGTGGTATTCACTTCATCTGTACCCATTTGTTCAGTACGATCTTGTTCCATAACTTCGATTTCGTCCTCTTCTGTCGTTGGGGAATTAATCGCTACTACATTTTCCAGTTCTTTTTCTTCTGTGGTATTTATTTCATCTGTACCCATTTGTTCAGTACGATCTTGTTGAATAACTCCCTTTTCGTCCACTTGTGTCGTTGGAATCGCTATTACATTATCTGGTACCTCTACTGTTGTGTTATTTATTTCATCTGTACTTATTTGTTCAGTACCATCTTGTTCAATTACTGATGTTGAGGTCGTATTAATCGCTTGAGTCCAAACTTCTAGTAGTTCGGATGCGACTCGATTCCATTGATATTGGGAAATCGCAAGTTCTCTTCCTTTTTCCCCCATTCTTTTCATCAAGGATTTGTCAGATAAAATTTGGGAGATTTTTTCCGCAAAATTACGGGGATCTTCAGGGTTTTCTACAACAAAACCGTTTTCTCCTAACTGAATGACTTCTGGATTACCACCCCGTGCTGTTGTTACGATTGGAAGACCTGCTGCCATTGCTTCATAATGTACCCGAGCAAGTGGTTCTTGCCATTGTGAAGTACATACAAATAAATCAGCTGCAGCAAACCAATATTGTATTTTATCTGGTACAACAAAGCCTGTTGTTATAACTGGCACTGGCAGTTTTTTTGCTAATGCCCGTACGTAAGCAACATAATCGGTGATGTGATTTTGGCTAAACCAGTTACTTCCTACAATAACTAGAGCTAAATCTTTAAATTTTTTTGAAAGCTCCGGTAACGCTTGAACTAACTTATCGACCCCTTTATTACGCGAAAGCCTTCCTGCATATAAAATCACCGTTTTGTTCTCTAAACCATATGCTTTTCGAAGTTCATGGCGAATTTCTTGCATATTTGGATGACTTCCAGGTAAAAATCTTTCGGTATCTACACCAGAATAAATCGTGCGTATTTTTGACGCAGCCTGTGGATATAGTTGACGTATGACATTACCTACATAATCACTGACTGTTACAATACTTGAAACTTCTTCTAAGGCTGCTGTTGCTTCCTCTGGATCGATTTTTTCAACATTGAACATATCATTGTGCATGCTTAAGGTAATTTTAGAATGAGGCGCTACCTTTCGGACAGGAATGACAAGGCGTGGACGGTTAAAAATGTGGATGAGGTCAAATGAGTTGTTTGATTCAATATAGCGAACAACACCTTCTCGATATATTTCGAAAATTTTTCCCGGTACACGTACATAATGAATTCCATCTATCGTTTCTTCATCTGGAAGTGATGGATCACTAGTTCCTAAAACCGTAATTTCATGAAATTTGCTTAAATCTGGAAGAATGCCAGAAATATAAGTTTGGATTGCCCCTCCTAATACGGGAGGAACAGGGAGTTTTTCAGTACAAATCATTAAAATCTTCATGTTTATTCCATCCCCTTCCAGTCGTCTTGGATTTCTTCCAATACAGGCCACTTTGACTGATCGGTTTCGACAATCGTTTGAATTAATTGTGTAGTTTGTTCATTGAGAAATAATTCTGGCTCATACACGACTTCTTTTATATTTTTATAAAATTCGTTTGGAAGTGATAAATCAATCATAAGAATCTCATATAATTGAGGAGAAATTGGATTTGTTTTATGGTAGGCCTTAATCATCTCCCTGATCCACTTTGCATCCCACCTATATAAATCTGCCATAGTTCCAGTAATTAGCTTTCTTAAATCACGAATCGGTAGATCAAATGCTACACCATCAAGGTCTATAATCCACATCCCATTAGAACCCATTTGACCGTTAGACCAGCCATAATCCTGGTGAACTAAGCCCCAATAGGCATTGCCATGTTTAATTAATTCAAAATAGCTAGATTGATCCAGTCGTTCTAGACTTTTTCGAGCTTGCGCTTCAAATTCATCTACCACATTTAATAAGTAAGAACTTGCAGGCAGCTCGTTATAAGCTTTGGCAATGTTTCGAAACCAATCCATTTTTAGAATGATTTTTTCATAATTTCTTCGCCATTTGTGCAATCTTGAGGCTGTTTCCGCTTGGTGAGGGGGGACATAGCCCTTACTTAATCGATGAAATTCGCCGAGGGCGGAACAAAGCAGTTTGGCTCCCTCTAAATCTTTTGTTACAGGTGTTAATGATTCAATCCACTCTGCGACAAACCATAGCTTTCCACCAGCCTCAACATAATTTGTTCCATCCTTTGTCTTTACAATAGGTGGTACTCTTGCCTGCCGAACATCAACTAAATATTCCTGAGCTCCCAAGCTAAATAAACTCCTAGTTGGTCTTCGGTGTAACAGCTTTAAGCTTTTCGGCCCAGTGCTTGTTTCAAGCTTCCAAATAGCGCCCCCTTTATCAGGTTTTGTTGTAACTACCTGAATGTTCTTTACTGAAAAATCATAATGCTTTAGAACTTCATCTGCTAGCTTGTTGATATAGTCAGGTATAAAAAACTCATGAGTGGACTCATCCACTTCCCATGGTTCTATTAAAATTTTCTCCACACTATCCCTCCTAAAAAATAAAAAAGAATCTTCCTCTCGAATAAACTGGCCGAGGATTTAAATTATCGAAAGGCTATTTATCTTTTAATCTAGACATTTCGGTTACCACATCGTTTACTTAGTATCAATATCTTGTAAAGTGTATCACCTATGAATTTGAAATCTTTTTTAGCATCCATGGGTCTTACATTCTGCCGAATTAGGTGTTTATTTCTTATAAACAATTGGCGTTAATCGGCATTCGTCTTTCTCCATCCTTTTACTAAACTATGTTTAATAAAAAGATTTGTATAGGACAACTCAACCAGATTAATAAGGAAATGTAAATTTTTTTAGGTGGATTTTGGATGATTTGGTTAGTTGAGTGGGAGATTTGGGGATTCTTAGGAGGAATGCTGTTTGAAAGGGATATTGGAAATGGTGAACAAGTTTTCGTTTTTAAATTTTCTAAGCATTGTATATGTCTTTCTGTTGATTGGTCATTAATTGTTGTTTACCTAGCTGACCAGCTTGTATTAGAACATGTTTTCCTAACATATTACATAATTAGAAAAAATGTTGTTTTTGTGTATATTTTTTGGTCAAATTAACAAAAATATTCCATATCAGGGGGTCATGCAAAAATGAATTCCATTCAATTTGACTACAGTGTACCGCGGTATGTTTTGAGTAAAATGATGGGTAAATTTTCAAAATCCTTTTATTGGGATTCCAGATTCTCATGCATTCGATTACGCCGTGTAGAAGTCCCGAAACTTCCAAACGATGAATGGGTAAAAGTAAAGGTAAAGTATGGAGGAATCTGTGGAAGTGACTTAAATTTGATCCTTTTAAATGATAGTCCAGCAACTTCCCCGTTTGCGTCTTTTCCATTTACGATTGGACATGAAGTGGTAGGAACGATTGAAGAAGTTGGTTCAAAGGTAGAGAACATTCATGTGGGAGACCGGGTAGTTATTGACCCGATATTATCATGTATAACAAGAGGAATAGCAGATCCTTGTCCAAATTGCCGACAGGGGGATTACAGTCTTTGTCATTTTATGACCGAAGGGGAAATTTCACCAGGAATGTTAATAGGGACTTGCCGTGACACCGGTGGAAGCTGGGGACCTTATCTTGTGGCACATAAAAGTCAAGTATTGAAGCTTCCTGATCATGTAAATGATTTAAACGGTGTGTTGGTAGAACCTTTTAGCTGTGCCTTGCATGCGGTTTTGCGAAATCGTCCGAAAAAGGATGATACGGTATTGGTCATTGGAGCCGGTGCCATTGGAATTTGCGTTGTCGCTGCTATTCGAGCGCTGGAAATACCTTGCCGTTTAGTCGTTTTAGCCAAACACGCCTTTCAAGCACAGCTTGCTTCCCACTATGGTGCAGATGAAATTATTTATCTGACAAAAAATAAAGACTATATTTACCAAACAGCCAAATCTCTTCATGCAAGCGTGTTAGAGCCACTCTTTGGTGATCCGGTTATACAAGGTGGAGCCGATCTTATTTTTGAATGTGTCGGCAATAAACAAAGCATAAACGATGCACTCCGTTTTGCTAGACATGGAGGAAAAGTTGTTCTATTGGGATTAGCAGGGATCATTGACGGTGTGGATTGGACGACGGTTTGGCTTAATGAGTTAGATATTAAAGGAAGCTTTGCTTACAGTACAGATGAATATCAAGGAAAGAAAATGCGTACATTACAAATTGCTATCGAATTAATGCGTAATGAAAAGGTGGATTTATCCCCATTGGTCACACATCGTTTTCCTTTGGAAAATTATCGTGAAGCCTTACAAACGGTTGTTAACAAAGGAAAAGGTTCCATCATGAAAGTGGTATTCGAACCTTAAATCCTTTTTCACTACGAAAACACAAGTTAGGAGGGAAATATGATGAAAACTTTTACCATGAATGGAAACATACAAACTCCTTTTTTAAATTGGCTTGCTGAAGGAATAAAAGAGGAGTTTTTATCAAGAGGTTATACGTTTTATAACGTTCCTGAAGAAAATGTTAAACTTGTGTTTCATTATATTGATCCTGAAAAACCGCGGCCTTACCGGAGACAGGCTCAGGCAACGTTTGTCGTTTCTGTTATGGAAACATCAGAAAAATCAGAAAATATTCACAAATCAGCCTATCCATATTTAGTCAGGTCTTTAGCCAATCATTTGATGTATATCCTACATAATGATGATGAAACAACAGATATATATTTTCTTACTCCTGAACAAGGGTTTTACAAATTGACGTATCGAAAAGGAGAAGAAGGAAAATTTTTTGAACGTATTTATGAAAGATTAGAACCGCTGGCCGCTTCACAGTTAGTGATTGACAATGATTTTTATGACGATCTTCCTGAAGAGATGTGGAACGGCGATGAGATTACAAAATCATTAAGCGAATCCGGGAAAAAGCTTGATCGAATGAATTTACTCCCAGCTCCATTTCCATTAGAGGAATATCTTACACCTCGTGATATGCGTCATCTAAATAAACTTTACGGAATAGGAGGACTTAGCTATGGAAACCTCAGTGCCAGACGGGACGGTGAAAGCTTTTGGATGAGTGCAAGCGGAATTAACAAAGCAGATATGAAAACAGTTGGGGAAGATTTTCTTTTAATCAGGGGGTATGATCCTGATAAAAATGCCATAAAAGTAAGCATTCCCCCGAATATTACACCAAAAAGGGCTTCTGTCGACGCGATTGAGCACTGGATGATTTATAAAGAACACCCAGAGGTAGGGGCCATTGTCCATGTTCATGCTTGGATGGACGGAATAAAGGCGACAGAGATAAATTATCCTTGTGGAACGATTGAACTTGCCAAAACAGTTGCTGAACTTGTCCGAGATTCGGAGGAGCCTGCTAGAGCGATTATTGGTTTGAAAAACCATGGCTTAACCATTACTGGTACGGATTTAAATGACATCTTTGAACGGATCGACGGTAAAATTATTCCTCAAGTACCAATGTTTTAACGTAATTAAGAAAATGTAAACCCATTTTGCTGAAGTATCTCTGAAATAAATTTGTGAATCGATCCATCCTATTATTACATGAAAAGAGCTCAGATTTGGTTTCAATCTGAGCTCCACCAAACCAAAAAGCTGAAAGTGCAAGCCAAATGGCCGAAAGTGCAAGCCAAATGGCCGAAAGTGCAAGCCAAAAAGCCAAAAGTGCAAGCCAAATGGCCGAAAGTGCAAGCCGAAAGGCCAAAGTGCAAGCCAAATGGCCGAAAGTGCAAGCCAAATGGCCGAAAGTGCAAGCCAAAAGGCCAAAGTGCAAGCCGAAAGGCCAAAGTGCAAGCCAAATGGCCGAAAGTGCAAGCCGAAAGGCCAAAGTGCAAGCCAAATGGCCGAAAGTGCAAGCCAAATAACCGAAACTGCAAGCCAATCAGCAATTCTTTTCCTTATTATAAAGAAATTAGCACTACTTTTACTGATACTGTTTTTAAAAAGAAGGCTATGTATATGTCATTGTTGATTTTTAGCAAGTTAATTCACATGAAGCGAAAGGCGGCGACTTCAGCGGGAACAAGAAGCC
>NZ_JBCNBW010000042.1:0-25414 GCF_050478865.1 Aeribacillus pallidus
TCCGCCACAAGCGAAATGTATCGTTTAACAGAGCCAAAAAGAAAAAGGTATCGTTCGATAAAATGTGCATAGTAAATCTACTTTTAAGCAAACTAACATTATCAATTCGTTAATGAACAATCTCATGAAAGGAGTTTGTAAAACGGTCATGCTCCAATTTATTAAGGCTATCGTTGAAGAAATCAATAAAATGATCGTTGCGTTAGTCGAATTTGATTATGAAAAGGCATACGAAGAAATGAACAAAAAGAAATAATAGGCGGTTTCTATTAACAATGAAATCCCCATGTACCCATTAATGGACTTGGGGAATTTTTTAGACCCTTTTTAAATGTTTTTTCATCTTGAACAGGGGAGAGGTTATTTTATTTTTTTGAACGGGAACTAAACACTTTGAGATGTTTAGGGAGAACGTTAAAACTTGTACTATTTACTTTCGCTAGTTCTCCATCAAGATTTAAAGCGAGTGATTCAGGTATGATAAAGTCAGCTGATTTTATTTTCGTATGTTGAATAATGGAAGGGTCATTCGTCAGGTTAAGCATTTTCGATAGTAATACACAAAACAGTCGGATTCGGGCTGTTTTTTTATACGTAATCAGATGAAAAGCTTCGTCATCACTTGTCTTTTCTTCAATAAGACGATTGATTGGACCAACAGAGTTTCCTTTCATCACTATAAATAAGGATAGGTCAGAAAGAACTTGGGAGGAAACCTTTATTGAAATCGTATCTAATGGTTTTTTCATCAAAAACTGTTTAAAAAAATAAAGACAATACGCTAATTCTCCAATTTTAGATTTAAGGTACGGAGGGGTTTCATAAGTAATATCTGTGAGCCAACCTGCAGCTGCAATATTGGTAAAGTATCGATTTCCAAACTTCCCAATGTCGACAGGTCTTAAGAACCCGGATTCAATAATGGAAACAACGTCAAAAATATTTAAAGGTATTCCAATAAATTTGGCAAATTCATTACTTGTGCCAAAGGGGAACACTCCAATATTTGGTCTATACTCTTGTTCTGCTACAAATTGAATGGTTCGGTTAATGGTTCCATCCCCACCTGCAATAAAAATGGCGTCCCATTTTTGCTGGCATGCTTTTTTAATTAGATAATTAAAGTGGGTTAACTCGTTTGGTTGATAAATCGTTAAGTGATAACCTAAATCTGAAAGTTTATTTATTAACATTGGAAATTCTTTGTGTTTTTTCTGTTTTCCAGAAAATGGATTATAAACCATTAACGCCTGTTTATCATACATGATGAAAAACCTCACATTTAGTCCAACAAGCTCTTTATAGTTTTGTGACAGGTTTTGGTAAAAAAAGATTTCCATTTACATGTCCCAATATTTTTATCTTTGTCAATTATGAAATAGTATGGTTTTGCTAAGATGAAATTATGATGGTAATGAAATCCTTCTCTACCTTTTTCAATTAGCACTTGTTGTCCGATGATGTCGTTATTCGTAAACTTTCATACAATTTTTGTTTATTTTTTAACACGACAAATAAAGGCAGTATAAAGTCGATCTATACTGCCCTTTTCAGAATCTATTTCTCATTTTTCATTAATAAATAGATAAAATATGGTGCCCCAATGAATGCGACCATAATCCCCGCAGGAATCCCATCAGGGTCCGCTAAATTACGTCCAATTGTATCAGCCACTAACAATAGCCATCCGCCAAGAAGAATGGCAATTGGCATAAATAATTGATTTCGAGGTCCAACAAGTGCTTTGGCTATATGTGGAGCCATTAGACCGATAAAAGCAACTCCTCCGGTGACAGAAACGGCAGAAGCAGCAAGTGCTACAGCGGTAATAAGCAATACGATTCGTTCCTTTTTAATGTTTAATCCAACACCGATGGCGACAGGATCGCTTAAGCTAAGGAGATTTAATCGATTGGCCTTATATAATGTAAAAGGGATTAAGACTATCAACCATGGAAGAATCGCCAAAATAAAGGGCCAATCAGTCCCCCAAATACTTCCAGCTAGCCACTTTGCGATAAAATCAACTTTCGTCCGTTCAGCCGAAGAGATAAGAACAACCATCAAGCCAGATAGTGCCATCGAACATCCTACTCCAATTAGCACTAATCGAATAGGGGAAAGTCCCTGACTTTTGTTATACGATAGTACATAAATGAGACATGCCGTTAATAGGGCACCTAAAAAAGCGACTAGTGGGAGTATATAAATAAATGTCCCGGAACTGATCGGAAAAAATAAAAAGAAAATGGTAATAGCGACACCAGCACCAGAGTTAATGCCTAAAATGCCTGGGTCAGCTAAATCATTTCGGGTGATTCCTTGAAAAATCGCTCCAGATAATGCGAGAGCCATTCCTGCAAGTAATGTAATGATGATTCGTGGCAGGCGGACAGAGAATAATACAAATTCTTCTTTAAAAGTACCTTGACCTAATAAAGTCGGAAGAATTCGATCAAAAGACACGGAGGAGTAGCCTAAGCCCATCCCAATCACAATGGTCAACATGATGAGTGCTAATAATGCACAGAGAATCATACGCTGCTTTTTTAAAAGAAGTGGTGATATCATGAGAGTACTTTACCTCCTTTATGTACAATAAAAAGGAAGAAAGGTAATCCCATCATAGCAACAATGGCAGCTACAGGTGTTTCGTATGGAGCATTGATCGTCCGTCCAAGAGTATCAGCAAATAACATAAAAATAGCTCCTATCATCGCTGACATAGGTAAAATCAAACGGTAATCGGTTCCTACCATTGCCCGAACGATATGGGGAACCATTAAACCGATAAAGGCCATATTGCCAACCAGAGCAACAGAAGCTCCAGCTAATAGGATAATGACAAAAAACAGGACCATTTTTATTTGCGTTGTTTTTTGGCCTAATCCAACGGCCACTTCTTCACTTAAGCTCAAAATAGTCAGTTGTCTTGAAAGAAGGAGGGCAATAAAAATACCGAATAGAATAAAAGGGACGATGACTTGCAGTTGACTCCATGATGTACCAATGAAACCTCCCGCCGTCCACATCGATACATCTTTGGAAATTTTATAGTAAATGCCAATTCCTTCGGCGACCGCAAATAAAAATGCCGAAACAGCAGCCCCTGCAAGCACAATACGAAATGGAGAAAACCCACCTTTTTTTATGGCACCAATACCAAATACAAAAATAGAACCAACAGCCGCTCCGATAAAACAAGCAATCATAATACTGAAATAATTAGCAGAAGGAATGAAGGCAAGGGTAATGGCTAAGGCGGCATTGGCACCTGCAGTTAGTCCTAACAATCCTGGATCAGCAAGCGGATTTCTTGTGATCCCTTGCATAATGGCACCTGAAGTTGCTAGTGCTGCCCCAACAAAAATGGCGGCAATTTCGCGTGGTAAACGAAGTTCACGAATAATTAATTGTCGATCACTTTTTACATTAGAGGTTAAGGCGAACCACACGTCTTTTATCGTCGTGTCTGCTGCTCCAAGTACCATGGAAATTATAAACATCCCTACGCATGCCAAAGTGGCAGCAATGAACTTATATACAAATGGGATAGTATGGCCCTTGTCTGACGACATGTTGATCCCTCTTTTCATATGGATATATACAAAATAAATCACGAGGAATCCTAACTAATGTAGAATTCCTCGTTAGTCTAGTGATTAGTTACCTAAAAAGTTTTGAATAAAGAATTCAAGCTGATAATCTAAAGTGATTGGGTCATTGAAGTAGAACTCTTTTGCATTTGCCTCAAATACTCGATTATTTTTTACTGCTGGTATGTTTTTGTACGTATCCGTTTCTTGGAATGAATGATCGGAATCTGGGTTTTTACTAAAGATGATATAGTCACCAGCAAATTCAGGAAGAACTTCTAGGGATAAGGCATAGTAACCAGGCTCTAAAGCCATTTCTTTTACTTTTTCAGGCATGTTTAATTTCATTTCTTGATATAAGATTTCGGTACCACGACCCCAGTTATCTCCGAAAACATAGAGTTGTTTATCGAAGTTTTCAATAACGGAAACCGTTGCATCTTCTCCAATCTTAGCCCGTATCTCTTCTCCCGCTTTTTGGGCCCGTTTTTTGAAATCCTCAATCCAAGCTCGAGCTTCTTCTTCTTTGTTTAATAGTTTTCCAATTTCTAAGAATTGTGTTAAATAATCTAATTTCCCGTACGTATATGTAACAGTAGGTGCTATTTGACTTAATTTATCCACATTTTTGATATTGGATAAACCAATGATTAAGTCTGGATTTAATTCAATAATTTTTTCGATATTTTCATCCGATACTTCTTCCACATCTTTTAACTTTTCTTGAAAACGTGGGTTCATTTTCGACCATGAATCGACACCAACAAGATTAACATCTAAAGCCATCACGTGCCCAGCAAAAGATGACAAAACCACTACTCGTTCCGGGTGAGCTGGTACTTCAATAGGTCCATTTTCAGATTGGTAGATAATCGTTTCGTTTTTCTCCTCTTTTGCTGAAGATTGACTTTCTTTTGTCGTTGACTCATTGCTACAAGCACTAATCACTAGCACCAATAAGAGTAGGAATGGCATTATAAGTTTCTTCATGTTTATTCTCTCCTTTTAATAGATTGTAGGTAATACATATTGGTTTATTTGTATACGGATCGCGACCGATGACCGCATCAATGTGGAATACTTGCTTTAATACCTCTTTGTTTATTACTTCTTCACAAGTTCCCGCTTTTACAATTTGGCCATCTTTCATGGCAATTAAAAAATCAGCAAAGCGAGCGGCATGGTTTAAATCATGTAGAACCATGATAATCGTTCGTCCTTGCTCTTTATTTAATTGTTGAAGAAGCTCCAACACTTCCAGTTGATGGGCCATATCTAAATAGGTGGTCGGTTCATCGAGAAATATATATTCTGTTTCTTGGGCAAGAGCCATAGCAATCCAAACGCGTTGACGCTGACCACCGGAAAGAGAATCGACAGGACGATATTTAAAGTCCACCGTTCCTGTGACATCCAGTGCCCAGTCGATTACTTCATAATCTCTTTTTGTTAAACGGCCAAATCCTTTTTGGTAAGGGAAACGGCCATAAGATACTAATTCTCCGACAGTTAAGCCACTTGGGCTTTCTGGTGTTTGGGGAAGAATCGCCATTTTTCGGGCGAGTATTTTCGTGTTTTCTGTCGATATTTGTTTACCATCTAAGACGACGGTACCTGATTGGTGGGGAATGATACGGGTAAGTGCTTTGAGTAATGTTGACTTCCCACCCCCGTTAGAGCCAATAATGGTGGTGATTTTTTTATCGGGAATTTGTATACTCAAATTTTTTACGATTAACCGTTCATCATAACTAACACTCAGGTCATTTGTGTATAGGCGTACCATCTTATCACCTCCATCTAAGCAAGTATAACACGATAATGAGAATCAATTTCAAATAAACTATAATTCTACTTTCTCGCCTTGTCAATAGCTGTTTTAGTTGTAAATGTGAAGAAAAAGGAGTATATTAATTGATAATGATAATCAATTACAACCTTGAGGTGATTGGAAATGGAAAAGGAAGAATTATATGATGTGACGATTATCGGCGGGGGACCAGCTGGTCTTTACGCGACTTTTTATAGCGGACTTCGAGAAATGAAAACGAAGTTAATTGAATATCAACCATTACTTGGTGGTAAAATCCATGCCTATCCAGAAAAGATGATTTGGGATGTAGGAGGGCATGCACCAATTACAGGAGAAAAATTAATTGAACAGTTAGTCAAACAAGGTTTAACTTTTCATCCGACCGTCGTATTGAATGAAAAAATTGAGTCCATCAAACGAAAAGATGACGGGATATTTGTTTTACGAGCTGCCTCTGGACAACAACATGTTTCGAAAACAGTGATTGTGGCGATTGGTAGTGGGATACTTAAACCTAAAAAGCTAGAAATCGAAGGTGCTGAGAGATTTGAAGTATCTAATTTGCATTACACCGTCAAATCTTTAAAAAGGTTTAAAGACAAGGTTGTGATCATCTCGGGAGGAGGAAATTCAGCCATCGATTGGGCCAATGAATTAGAGCCAATCGCCAAAAAAGTGTATGTTACCTATCGGAAAGAGGTCTTAAAAGGTCATGAATCACAAGTTTCCCAATTATTAAACAGCTCAGTCACTTGCTTCTTTCATACGTCAATTACCAAACTAATAGCAAGTAAGAATCGTGAAGAAATCGAACGTGTAGAATTGACCAATAGTGAAACTGGAGAAGTAATCTATTTACCGATTGATGAAGTGATTATTAATCATGGGTATGAACGTGATGCTACCCTACTTGAGAATAGTGAGTTAAATATTAAGTTAGCTGATAATTACTTTATTGCAGGCAATGCACATGGCGAATCTTCCGTTCCTGGCCTTTACGCAGTTGGAGACATTTTGAAATACGATGGGAAATTACATTTAATCGCAGGTGCTTTTCAGGATGCGGCTAATGCTGTAAACAAAGCGAAACAATATATTCAGCCTGATGCTGACAAGGTTGCTATGGTTTCTTCGCATAATGAGGTTTTTAAGACAAGAAATAAGGAGTTAGTAAGAGAGATGATGAAGTAACGATTATTGCTTCCGTGTCAAATTTTTTAATTGTAATATAAAGAAGGATAATAATTTAAAAGTCCGGGTAGGGGTATGTAGAATGCCAACAGTTCTTATCAATGGAACCGTTTATGCGGAACAAGAAACGTTTTCACCGGGATATGTACTACTAGATGGCTCAACTATTCTTGATGTAGGCCCCATGTCTAAATGTCCAACATTTCCACATACGAATGTCATTGAATTGTCACCAACCGATTGCGTTGTTCCTGGTTTTATCGACCTTCATATCCATGGTGCAGCTGGGTCCGATACGATGGATGGAACAGAAGAAGCGCTAAGGACGATAACGACGACTTTACCTCAAGAAGGAACGACCTCATTTTTAACAACAACCATAACGGCTCCGAAGCAATCGATTGAACACGCCGTTCGAAACGTCGCTCGATACATAAAAACGAGCAATCCACCAGGAGAAGCAGAAATTCTAGGAATTCATTTAGAAGGACCGTTTATTTCACCGAATCGGGCTGGAGCTCAACCTACACCATATATCATAGAGCCAGATATTACGTTGTTTGAACAATGGCAACGTGCGGCCCATGGCTTCATTCGTTTAGTGACATTAGCTCCTGAATTGCCCGGTGGAATCGAATTCGTGAAACATTTGAAAATACAAGGGGTGGTAGCTTCCATTGGCCATTCAGATGCGGTTTATGAAGAAGTGGTCCAAGCGATTCAAGCGGGGGCTACCCATGGTACTCACTTATTTAACGGGATGCGCGGAATCCATCACCGTGAGCCGGGAGCGGTTGGAGCGCTATTAATGCAGGATGAAATTAAAACCGAAATCATTGTAGATGGAATTCATGTAAGTCCCGAAATGGTTCGTTTTGCCTATCGTAACAAAGGTACGGAAGGTATCATCCTTATTACCGATGCAATGCGGGCCAAATGTATGCCACCGGGTGTATATGAGTTAGGTGGTCAAAAAGTCAGTGTCAACGAATCGAAGGCTGTGTTAGCAGATGGAACACTAGCAGGTAGTATGTTAAAAATGAATGAGGCCATTCAAAACATGCAAACATATACCCAATGCACGTTACGTGACATTGTGCAAATGACCTCATGGAACCCTGCCTCTCAATTAGGCATGCTGGACCGGAAAGGAAGCTTAAAAAAAGGGAAAGATGCAGACATTGTTGTATTGAATCGTGAAGGTGAGGTTATGCTCACATTTTGTCGAGGAAAGATTGCTTACTCTAAAAGAAATACGATTGAAATACCGTCCCTTTAATGATGTTCCCCAATAATTATGATAAAGGCTATGTTATATGTCATTGTTGATTTTTAGCAAGTTGTTCACACGGGGCGACTCCAGCGGGGACAAGAAGCCAGGCAGGCAAGACCCTTACTTGAGCGTAGCGAGGGAATCGGCTTGCGGCTTGCCCGCGGAAAGCGTCCACCTGCAGCGATAAATATCAACAGGATCATTTAACAGACATGATAAAAAATAAACATGAATTTATGTTCTTTTCATATATTAATTATCAGAAAAATAAAAAAAGATTGACATTCCATGTTCCAGTATTATACAATGCTCAACAAGAACATTTTCATATGAGTTTGGAACACAACTCTTATCAAGAGAGGCGGAGGGACTAGGCCCAATGAAGCCCGGCAACCTTCAAGTCAAAAAACGGCTTGAAAAGGTGCCAATTCCTACAGATCCTTGAGATCTGAAAGATAAGAGGAGGAGCGTGTGACACGTAACCCTCTTCTTAGGAAGAGGGTTTTTTTATCCTATCCTCTTCTTATATCCTCACTAGAGTCTTCAACATGTTCAAACTTGTTTCCCTTGTCATTGGTCAAAAATTGAAGGAGGAATGTGTATGAGCAATCACAATTATGAATTGGAAACTATTTTGCTTCACGGAGGGCAGGAGCCAGATCCTGTGACTGGAGCACGGGCGGTCCCGGTCTACCATACAACATCGTATGTGTTTCGGGATACGGAACATGCGCAAAACTTATTTGCCTTAAAAGAAGCGGGGAATATTTACACCCGCATTGGGAATCCAACGGTAGATGTATTTGAAAAGCGCATCGCTCAACTGGAAGGAGGAGCCGCAGCCGTTGCGTTATCATCCGGGATGGCGGCCATTACGTTAGCTATTTTAAACGTGGCGCATGCGGGAGATGAAATAGTCGCTGCCAGCAATTTATACGGCGGTACGTATAATTTATTTGCGGTGACCTTACCGAAGTATGGCATTAACGTTAAATTTGTTGACCCAACCGATCCTGATCATTTCCGGCAAGCAATTACGGAAAAAACGAAAGCAATTTTTGCCGAAACAATTGGAAATCCAAGCTTACATGTGCTTGATATTGAAACGGTCGCGAAAATAGCTCATGATTATCACCTTCCACTTATTATCGATAACACGTTTGCCACTCCATATGTCTGCCGCCCAATAGAATGGGGAGCCGATATCGTCATCCACTCCGCAACGAAATGGATCGGTGGCCATGGTCGAGCCATCGGTGGAGTGGTCGTTGATAGCGGAAAGTTTGATTGGAATCATGAAAAATTCCCGGGCTTTACCGAACCGGACCGGAGCTATCATGGGCTTCGCTATGCAGTAGACGTGAAGGATGCACCGTTTGCAGTCAAGTTACGCGTGCAACTGCTTCGTGACTTTGGTCCATGTTTAAGTCCTGAAAATGCGTTCATCTTTTTGCAAGGGCTTGAAACGTTGCACCTTCGTATACCAAAGCATAATGAAAACGCCCAAAAAATTGTGAAATTTTTACAAGATCACCCGTCGGTCGAATGGGTCACGTATCCAGGGCTTCCAAACCATCCGTCACATGCATTAGCGAAAAAATATTTAGCGAACGGATTTGGTTCCATCGTCGTTTTCGGTATTCAAGGCGGTAAAGAAGCCGGTCAAAAAGTGATTGACCACGTTCAACTTTGGTCCCATGTTGCCAATGTCGGTGATGCAAAATCGCTCATTATTCATCCTGCGTCTACAACCCATCAGCAATTAAGTGCCGAAGAATTAAAACAAACCGGTGTGACGGAAGAATTGATTCGTCTATCTGTTGGCTTAGAATCACCAAACGATTTAATTCATGATTTACAGCAAGCGATTGAAAAAGCAACGAAATTAACGGCCACCGATGCATAAGAAGAATGCGAGGGAACTTATCTGTGAGTAAACCAACTCCACAAACATCTAGGGAAGTCGGAAAGGTGTCAATCGGTAATTTACGGTTAGAGTCCGGTTATGTTCTTCCTGACGTTGCCTTAGCGTATGAGCGATGTGGGAATAGGAGCGGCCCTTCCATTGTCGTTTGTCATGCGTTAACGGGGAACCAGTTTGCCGTCGGAACGGAAGATGAACCAGGGTGGTGGAGCGGACTGATTGGAAGCGGAAAAGCGGTCGATACTGATGTTTATCAAGTCATTACGTTTAATGTGCTTGGTGGCTGCCAAGGGTCGACCGGACCGACAAGTCTATCACCTGACGGGTCTGTGTATCGTATGAAATTTCCACGCATTACGGTTCGTGACATGGTTCATGCTCAAAAAATGGGGCTCGACCAATTAGGAATTCACCATGTTCAAGCAGTGATTGGCGGTTCGTTAGGCGGTATGCAAGTGTTTGAATGGGGAGTGATGTATCCGACTTTTATGGACCAACTCTTTATTTTAGCAGCGACTCCATATTTAAGTGACTACGGAATTGCGTTTAATCGGATTGGCATCGCCGCCATCGAAAACGATCCACATTGGAAAAACGGAAATTATCTCCATTCGTCCGAAGTGAAAGGGTTTCACATTGCAAGGATGGCAGGTCTAGTGACGTATCGAAGCGATGACCTTTTTAATGGACGATTTGAACGCCAAATGAACCAATCGACCGATTTTCCGTATTATGAAGTCGAATCGTATCTCCAATACCAAGGGGAGAAGCTTGCCAACCGGTTTGACGTAAATAGCTACCTCTATTTATTACATGCAATGAATAGCCATGATATTGGTCGAGGTCGTGGCGGGTGGAAAAAAGTCGCCTCAACCTATGAAGCAGAAGTAATTGGCGTTGCGTTTCAGCACGATCTCATTTACTCAGCTGATGTGTTAAAACGTTTTACGGAAATCGTTCCGAACGGTACATTTTATTATGTCGAAACACCATTCGGTCATGACGGCTTTTTAACCGAATTTAATCGATGGGATGACATCATCCGCACCCATCTGAAACCGAAAAAACAGGCCCAAGCACGTTAATGACGACACCATTTGCCCATCGTTTCATATCTCGTCCCTTTTTATCATATAAATGAAGTAACAAAGACATCGCACGCTTTGTGTGATGTCTTTTTCACTCAAATTGGACAAACGGATGGATTAATATAAGGAGGATGAGGATGAAACGACGTTGGTTTGCGATATGGATCGTTTGTGCACTTCTTTTTGGAGCGAGTAGTACATATGTTGTGATGAATGTGAAAGAAAAAAAGCAACATGCAGAGCAAGTTCCATCTACGGAAAATTCAGCGGAGCTCCCACCGAACTTAAAAAAAGTTGGGCAAGCATTTGAACTTATTCGTGATCAATATGTAGAAGAAGTCGAAGAAAAGCAGTTAATTGAAGGGGCTATCCAAGGAATGCTTGAGACGTTAAATGACCCGTATTCGGTGTATATGGATGCCGATACAGCGAACCGGTTCACGGAATCGCTTGAGTCGTCGTTTGAAGGAATTGGCGCTGAGGTAGGGATGCAGGACGGAAAAATGATCATTGTTTCGCCATTTAAAAATTCACCGGCAGAAAAAGCAGGATTGAAGCCGAAAGACCAAATTTTAAAAGTGAACGGAGAAAGCGTCGACGGGTTGGACTTGTACGAAGTGACGTTAAAAATTCGAGGTAAAAAGGGAACGAAAGTAACGTTAGAAATTGCGCGTGAAGGAGTAGCCGAGCCCGTCAAAATTGAAGTGGTTCGGGACGAAATTCCGATTGAAACGGTTAATGCTTCGATGAAAGAAGATGGAGGCATTCCGATTGGTTATATTGAAGTGACATCCTTCTCAGAACATACGGCAGCTGATTTTAAAAAACAATTAAAAGATCTGGAGTCACAACAGATGAAAGGACTTATTATCGATGTTCGGGGAAACCCTGGGGGGCTCTTGTCGAGTGTGGAGGACATGTTAAAAGAACTCATCACCGATCATAAACCGTTTGTTCAAATCGAACAACGAAACGGTGAAACGATCCAATATTATACCACGTTAAAGGAACGAAAGCCGTATCCTATAGTCGTCCTGATTGACCAAGGGAGCGCATCGGCTTCGGAAATTTTAGCAGGGGCGCTTCATGAAGCGGAAGGGTATCCGTTAATCGGTGAGCGAACGTTTGGAAAAGGAACGGTGCAGCAGGCGATACCGTTTAGTGACGGAAGCAATATTAAGTTAACGATGTTCAAATGGTTGACACCTGATGGAAATTGGATTCATAAAAAAGGCATCGAACCAACGATTGAAGTACGACAACCGACGTTCTTTTACACGCATCCGCTCAACATAGAAACAGCACTTGTAAAAGATATGAATAGTGAACAAGTAAAAATTGCACAAATCATGCTGTACGGTCTAGGGTATGGTCCTGGACGTTTAGACGGATTTTTCAGCGAACAAACTGAAAAAGCGGTCGTTGCGTTTCAGCGGCAGGAGAGGCTCCCATTAACCGGAAAAATCGATTCTGTCACAGCCCAAAAGCTCGAAGAAAAAGTGATGGAAGCCATCCAAGATGAGAAAAATGATTGGCAGCTTCAAGCCGCGTTAAAAGTGATTCGGAATCAGTTGGAAAAAGAATAAATGATATAAAACGAATTTATACGATAGTTAGTTCACTTAAAGAGCTAACTATCTTTTTTTTAAAAGAGTCTATATACTTATTTTTCCATGCTTCATATTTATATTGAAACTTTATGGAAAACGCCCTATACTTTTCACGATGATTGTAAAAGGAAGGTTGGAGAAATTTAACGTGACTGTACAGCAAGAAGTGAAAGGGCTTGTTCATCGAAAAGAAGAGTTATATTTTGTGCTTTGCTTGATTGTTAGTATCCTTGTTTATTTAACAGTCTTTATTTCTATTATTGGGATTTTTATCGTGATTGGACTTTTCGTCTTAGGTTTGTTTTTACATGGATTGATGATCGGACACATTCGTGGCAACGGGATACGGCTTAGCCAAACGCAATTTGCAGAAGTGTACGAAAGAGCAGAACAAATAAGTAAAGAAATGGGACTTGCGAAGTGTCCAGATATTTTTGTGTTAGAATCAGGCGGCATCTTAAATGCGTTTGCTACGCGCTTTTTCGGAAAAAATATGATTGTTCTCTATTCTGATATTGTTGATTTGATTAAAGAGGAGCGATATGATGAGCTTTCTTTTGTCATTGCTCATGAACTTGCTCATATTAAACGGAATCATATTATCAAGCAAATTTTTATTCTACCAGCCAAATGGGTCCCGTTTTTATCCGAGGCGTATTCACGTGCATGTGAATATACGTGCGATCGTTATGCTGCGTACTTTACGAAAAATTATCAAGCGTCCATTAATAGTTTAACGGTGCTAGCGATTGGAAAAACATTGTACGATCGTGTGAATCATCAAGAATATGTAAAACAACTCGAAGCCGAAAAAGGATTTTTTGTATGGTTAGCCGAAAAGCTATCCACTCATCCAACGTTGCCAAAACGAATTCATGCCGTTGCCGATTTCTTTCATAGTGAAGAGGCCAAAGACGTAAGAGTAAAAAGCAATAATCATTACTTCTTATTCATCCTTGGTTTTTATTTTGTGATCTTTCTCTTATTTGTTGGTGCCGTTTTTTTCATTCAATCAGCTGCTACGAATATACAAGAAATATTCGGGTATAGTGAGGATCTTGGTGTGACTGAATTAATGGATGCTGCTTCTGTTGGAGATGTAGAAAAGGTAGCTGAACTGATACAATCAGAAGAAGATTTGCTGGTGGGGGATAATGAAGGCTGGACAGCTCTTTTCTGGGGAGTGTCGAGCGGTGACGTAGAAACCGTTCAGCTGTTACTTTCAAAAGGAGCTGAACCCAATATTCAAGATGTGTACGGTTGGACACCGCTCATGTACGCGACCAATAATGAGGATGCTGATATGGTAAAACTTCTTTTAGAAGCAGGAGCCGATCCTGCTATACAAGATAATGAAGGCTTCTCGGCAATCGATTATGCCAGGGATTTAGGGAATAAAGAAATTGTACGTTTATTACAGAAATAAATATGAAGGAGATGACTCGATTTGTTTTAGGTCATCTCCTTTTTCTATGTTTTTCGGTTAATATGTATACACTTCGCTTGTGGCGGACGCTTTCAGCGGGCAAGCTGCAAGCCGCTTCCCTCGCTACGCTCAAGTAAGGGTCTTGCGGCTTCTTGTTCCTGCTGGAGTCGCCGCCTTTCGCTTCATGTAAATAACTTGCTAAAAATCAACAATGACATATAACAAAGCCTTATCGTTTAACAGAGCCTTCGGAAAAAATTAAATTACGCAATTAATAATAGAAATCTTTTATCTACTCATAGGTTTTCCTACATAGATTTGGTAAAATAAAAGATACAAAATATGTACGGAATTTGAAATGAGGATGGTGCGTGATATGGGTGTATGGCTGGCGGAACTACTGAAAGGAATCGGGACGTTTTTTCTTCATCCCCTTTTCTATTATGCAACGATTCTTGTAATTCTCAACGGTTATCGCCGGGTACAACGGGAGCGAAAAGATTTTCATATTCGGGTGTATTCATTACAAAAAGATTTACTGGAAACGATTGGACAAGCTATATTTATTAGTAGCTTGTTATCGATTGTGACCGTGGTGCTAGGATGGACGGTGACGATAGAGACGCTTGTTCTTATTGGTACGGTAACCATTGTCCTTTCGCTTTTCGGTAGCTATCGTTGGCTGTCAGCGGCTTTTACAAACGGGCTCTCCTTTTTTGCACTATGGTTTATGATTCAATACGATTGGTCGCTTCCGGGTGTGGAACAAACAACCGGTATCGATGCTAAGCAATTGTTGGTTTCCTTAGCCTTTTTGCTCGGCTTACTTCTTGTTGCAGAAGGAATTTTAATCGGAAGAAAAGGAGCGCTTTATTCATCGCCAACACTCATTCGAAGTCGAAGAGGATTACAGGTAGGGGCCCACTATGTCAAAAAAGCTTGGGTACTCCCCATCCTTCTCTTGTTGCCATCGGGTGAATTAACTAGTCCTTTTGAATGGTGGCCAGTGATTCAAATCGGAGCAGAAACATACTCCTTCGTTCTCGTCCCGTTTTTTATCGGGTTTGAACATCGGCTGCATAGTACCTTACCGCAAATCGTCCTTTCTACTTTAGGAAAACGGATTATCGTGGTAGCTAGTCTTGTGTTCCTTTTGGCCATTGTTGCCATTTGGTATCCAATCATGGCGATTGTGGCGGTGGCCGTTGGAATGCTTGGGCGGGAAGTGTTAGCCTACCTAGTTCGTACGAAAGAACAACAGTCTCCTTCGTTTTTTGTTCCGCAAACGAACGGGGTCAAAATACTTGGAGTTATTCCTAATACTCCAGCAAGTAAAATGGGGCTATCAATTGGAGAAGTCGTGCGCAAGGTCAACGGAATAGACGTTCATAATGAGCGGTCCTTTTACGAAGCCTTGCAAAAAAATCGGGCCTACTGCAAACTGGAAGTATACGATACAAATCAACAAGTCCGTTTTGTTCAAGGTGCCCTTTATGAAGGGGACCACCATGAGTTAGGATTACTATTTGTTCCTGAAGAAAAGAAATGGGAAGAAGATGTCGGATAAAGAGAAATGAGGAGGAACAATGACTAAGTTTTTGTTAGCGCTCTTTTTACCAGGATTACTTGTCGTTCTTTTTACGCGAGTAACTTACAATTATATCGTAGGATTAGTGTTAACCGTCGCCTTAATTGCCGCTTCGGTATCGAAAGGATATACAGATAGCTGGTTATTAATCATTATCGATGCCGCTTCGCTCACGGTCGGCTTTTGGTATTCGCGCCAAATGGTCGCCAAATTTAAAGGTCAAGCCTAATGATAAGTTCTCCTAGTTTGGGGAACTTTTTTATTGATTGACAATATACTATATAGGGTATATACTAAATACCGTTAAGGGTATAAAACAAAGTGGAATTGGAATTGAAAGTTGCGATTATTGCCTCAAATGGTGGTTATTTAATGGAAATAATGTGTTGAATATCGCCACAGCAGCAGCTGCAACGGATGGTGAAGTGAAAGTATTTTGTACATTCGAAGGATTAAATTTAATTCATAAAGAAGTGCACAAACAATTAGTTTCTTACACTTTGCGAAAGATGCTGACATGACCCTTACTTTAAAAAAATAGGAGGGATATTGCATGAAAAATGTAACTGTTTACACAACAAATACATGTCCGTATTGTGTGATGTTAAAAAACTTTTTAACCGACCAAGGTATTCCTTTTACAGAAGTAAACGTACAACAAAATCCAGTAGAAGCAAGAAAACTTGTGGAAACAACAGGACAAATGGGGGTTCCACAAACAAACATTGACGGAAAATGGGTGCTTGGCTTCGATCCGCAAACGATTATGGCGATTTGGAACTCTTAGTGCTCCTGAGTAATGAAAGGGAACATATGGAGTATACAAAAGAAAATGGAAAGTCGACTGAATAAAAATTTTTATAACCAAAATACCTACATGGGTAATCGGGGTGCAAATTGACATGGAGTGGATACCATACGTAGTTTGGGCTCTTGTAATTGTGTGGCTAAGTCGGCAGTTACTCCCTGTTCGTGGTATCAAGCACATTGATGCAACGGAGTTAAAACGAATTCGTTCGGACCGGAACAAACAATGGATCGATGTCCGTACGAAAGGGGAGTATGCAGCCTATCACCTGTCACCTTTTCAAAACATCCCCTTACACGAATTAAAGAAGAGAAGCTCTGAGCTAGATA
The DNA here is from genome assembly GCF_050478865.1 of Aeribacillus pallidus. NCBI lineage: Bacteria > Bacillati > Bacillota > Bacilli > Caryophanales > Bacillaceae > Aeribacillus > Aeribacillus pallidus. The sequence continues at coordinate 16,647 of NZ_JBCNBW010000042.1, forward strand.
AAGAAAAAGAAGTCGTCTTAATATGTCAATCAGGAATGCGCAGTCAAAAAGCAGCGCGAATATTAAAAAAACAAGGATTTCAACGAATTACAAACGTTAAAGGCGGACTAAATGCTTGTAAATAAGAAAGGAGGGACAAGCAATGATGAAAGCAGATTTCAAAATAGATGCAAAAGGATTAGCCTGTCCGATGCCGGTTGTTCGAGCGAAAAGGGCGATGGACGAATTACAAAGTGGTCAAGTGTTAGAAATACATGCAACTGACAAAGGGTCCTTGACGGACTTAACCGCGTGGGCGGAATCGTTAGGTCATAAAGTATTGGAGAAAAAAGAAGAAAACGGTGTGTTCCAATTTTAGATTAAAAAAGCGTAAGAACGGAAGAGGGGTGATGAAGAGGGCATTCCCCCTTCTTTTTATTGGTTCAAGGAGGGAGAAACCGTGGAACAAGACATTTTTTATTGGGTGACCATTTTTCTTATTGGCTTTATCGGTTCGTTTATTTCAGGAATGGTTGGGATTGGTGGTTCCATCATCAAATATCCGCTTTTACTTTATGTTCCCCCTATACTTGGGTTTGCTGCCTTTACGGCCCACGAAGTATCGGGAATTAGTGCTATTCAAGTGTTTTTTGCAACCATTAGTGGGGTATGGGCGTATCGAAACAGCGGGTATTTGAACCGAGATTTAATTCTCTATATGGGCGGAAGTATTCTGCTCGGTAGTTTTATTGGCGGATACGGCTCGACGGTGATGTCGGAAGCGGTGATTCATGTCGTATACGGCCTATTAGCCGCGCTAGCCGCTGTGATGATGTTTGTTCCGAAAAAAGGAGTAGATGATACTCCGTTAGACCAAGTAAGCTTTCATCGGTGGTTAGCAGCAGGATTAGCCCTCCTTGTAGGAATCGGTGCCGGGATTGTCGGAGCAGCGGGCGCGTTTTTACTTGTTCCGATCATGTTAGTCGTATTGAAAATTCCAACCCGTATGACGATCGCCAGTTCGTTAGCCATTACGTTTATCTCGTCGATTGGTTCGACCGTCGGAAAAGTCATGACCGGTCAAGTGTTGTTCGTACCCGCCCTTATTATGATTTTGGCGAGTGCCTTTGCGTCTCCACTTGGGGCGAAAATGGGACAAAAAGTGAACACGAAAATTTTACAAGCTATACTTGCCGTTCTGATTTTTGCAACAGCGGTAAAAATGTGGGTTGGTATTGTAGCGTGACAGTTCTTCCTTGTGAAGGGCTGTTTTTTTATTCAAAAGGCTCTGTTAATCGATACTGTTTATTTTATACATTACGCTTGTGGCGGACGCTTTCCGTGGGCAAGCCGAAAGCCGCTTCCCTCGCTATGCTCAAGTAAGGGTCATGCCTGGCTTGCTGTTTGCGCTAGAGTCGCCGCCGTGTGAGTAATTTGCTAAAAATCAACAATGACATATAACATAGCCATTCAAAAAATACGCTAGGGAGAACAGGCATCGTACTGAAAATTGAAATACCGAAAATTTGTTCGCTTTTTATTGGTTAGGAAGAAGGGATTTGTGGTAGAATGGAAAAAGAGAAAAATTGTCAAACGATTGAATCTTTTCGTTTGGGGGGACAGAATGGTGAAAAAGGAATTTGAGCTCGTTTCTAAATACAAACCACAAGGCGATCAGCCGAAAGCGATTGAACAACTCGTGAAAGGAATTCGGGAAGGGAAAAAGCATCAAACGTTATTAGGTGCAACAGGTACGGGAAAAACGTTCACGATTTCAAATGTGATTAAAGAAGTGAACAAACCGACCCTTATTATCGCCCATAACAAAACCCTTGCCGGCCAGTTGTACAGTGAGTTTAAAGAATTTTTTCCAAACAACGCCGTTGAATATTTCGTCAGTTATTACGACTATTATCAACCAGAAGCGTACGTTCCCCAAACGGACACGTATATTGAAAAAGACGCGAGCATTAATGATGAAATTGATAAATTACGACACTCAGCGACATCGGCTTTATTTGAACGAAATGACGTCATTATTATCGCGAGTGTGTCGTGCATATACGGTTTAGGTTCGCCAGATGAATATCGCGACTTAGTCGTTTCTCTTCGTGTCGGCATGGAGATGGAACGTGATTACCTTCTTCGACGCTTAGTCGATGTGCAATATTCCCGCAACGACATCGATTTTCAACGCGGAACGTTTCGGGTGCGTGGAGATGTCGTCGAAATTTTCCCGGCATCACGGGATGAACATTGTATTCGGGTCGAATTTTTTGGCGATGAGATTGACCGTATTCGGGAAGTGGATGCCCTTACTGGAGAAATTATCGGTGAGCGGGATCATGTGGCGATTTTCCCAGCTTCCCACTTCGTTACACGGGAAGAAAAAATGCGTCTGGCTATCCAAAGCATTGAAAAAGAATTGGAAGAACGATTAGCGGAGCTGCGTGAAGAAGGGAAATTACTTGAAGCGCAACGGCTCGAACAACGAACAAGATACGATTTAGAAATGATGCGCGAAATGGGCTTTTGTTCGGGTATCGAGAACTACTCGCGGCATTTAACGTTGCGACCACCTGGATCAACACCGTATACGCTGCTCGATTATTTTCCGGATGACTTTTTAATTGTCATCGATGAGTCGCACGTAACACTTCCGCAAATACGTGGCATGTACAACGGAGACCAAGCGCGCAAACAAGTGCTCGTGGATCATGGCTTCCGTCTCCCATCAGCACTTGATAACCGGCCATTAAAATTTGAAGAGTTTGAGGACCACATCAATCAAATTATTTACGTGTCTGCAACGCCTGGCCCGTATGAACTGGAGCATTGTCCGGAAGTGGTTGAACAAATTATCCGTCCGACGGGCTTGTTAGATCCAACGATTGACGTTCGTCCGATTGAAGGACAAATTGACGATTTAATCGGTGAAATTAACGAACGCATCGAGCGAAACGAACGGGTGTTAGTAACGACATTAACGAAAAAAATGGCAGAAGATTTGACGGACTATTTAAAAGAAGTTGGCATTAAAGTACGCTACTTGCATTCGGAAATAAAAACGCTCGAACGAATCGAAATAATCCGTGACTTGCGTTTAGGAAAATTTGATGTGCTCGTCGGAATTAACTTATTGCGGGAAGGTCTTGATATTCCAGAAGTGTCATTAGTGGCCATTTTAGATGCAGATAAGGAAGGATTTTTACGTTCTGAACGCTCCCTCATTCAGACGATCGGGCGAGCGGCTCGGAATGCAAACGGACATGTTATTATGTACGCCGATACCATCACCGAATCGATGGAAAAGGCGATTAACGAAACGAAGCGTCGTCGTGAAATTCAGGAAGCGTATAATAAAAAGCATGGCATCGTTCCGAAAACGATTCAAAAAGATGTACGCGATGTCATTCGAGCCACTTATGCGGCCGAAGAGACGACGACGTACGAAGCCGAACCAAAGCAAAAGCGCATGACAAAACAAGAAAAAGAAAAGTTCATCGCGCAATTAGAACAAGAAATGAAAGAAGCAGCCAAAGCGCTCAATTTCGAGCGAGCGGCCGAGTTGCGTGACTTAATATTAGAGTTGAAAGCGGAAGGATGACCATAAAGTGAAAGATCAAATCATCGTAAAAGGTGCAAGAGCTCACAATTTAAAAAATATCGATGTAACGATTCCGAGAGACAAACTAGTCGTGTTAACCGGTCTCTCTGGTTCAGGGAAATCTTCATTAGCGTTTGATACCATTTATGCAGAAGGACAAAGAAGGTACGTCGAATCGCTTTCGGCGTACGCAAGACAATTTTTAGGCCAAATGGATAAACCGGACGTCGATGCCATTGAAGGGTTGTCCCCAGCCATTTCTATCGACCAGAAAACGACGAGCCGTAACCCACGTTCGACGGTTGGGACAGTAACGGAAATTTACGATTATTTACGCTTGTTATTTGCACGGGTTGGTCACCCAATTTGTCCGAACCATGGCATTGAAATTACATCCCAAACGATTGAGCAAATGGTGGACCGTATTTTAGAATATCCTGAGCGGACCAAATTACAAGTGCTAGCACCGATTGTGTCAGGAAGAAAAGGGACCCATGCAAAAACGTTAGAGGACATTAAAAAGCAAGGATACGTCCGTGTCCGTGTCGATGGTGAATTGCGGGATATAAGTGAAAATATTGAGCTAGAGAAAAATAAAAAGCACTCAATCGAAGTAGTCGTCGACCGGATTGTGGTCAAAGATGGAATGGCCTCTCGTTTAGCGGATTCATTAGAAACCGCTTTAAAATTAGGCGAAGGAAAAGTCATTATCGATGTGATTGGAGAAGAAGAACTTTTATTTAGCGAACATCATGCGTGTCCGCATTGTGGTTTTTCTATCGGCGAATTAGAGCCCCGGATGTTTTCCTTTAACAGTCCGTATGGGGCTTGTCCGAGCTGTGACGGCTTAGGGGCGAAGTTAGAGGTCGATCTTGATTTAGTCATTCCGAATTGGGATTTGTCGTTACGCGAGCATGCCATTGCTCCGTGGGAACCGTCTAGCTCACAATATTATCCGCAACTACTTGAATCGGTTTGTAACCATTATGGGATCGACATGGATGTGCCAGTCAAACAAATCCCTAAACCATTGCTCGATAAAGTATTGTACGGATCTGGTTCGGAAAAAATTTATTTCCGTTACGAAAATGACTTTGGTCAAGTTCGTGAAAACTACATTGAATTTGAAGGGGTTATTCCAAACATTGAACGGCGTTATCGTGAAACGACGTCCGACTATATTCGCGAGCAAATGGAAAAATACATGGCCCACCAGCCGTGTCCAACATGTAAAGGGCATCGTTTGAAAAAAGAGAGCTTAGCTGTCAAAATTGCCGGTAAACATATCGGTGAAGTGACCGCGATGTCCATTGAAGAAGCAGACGAATTTTTTGCCAATCTCCAGTTATCTGAAAAAGAGATGAAAATTGCGCATTTAATTTTACGTGAAATTCGGGAACGACTCGGATTTTTAGTGAACGTGGGCTTAGAATACTTAACGTTAAATCGTTCGGCTGGAACGTTATCCGGCGGGGAAGCCCAGCGTATTCGCTTAGCGACCCAAATTGGTTCTCGGTTAACAGGGGTTCTGTATATTCTTGACGAACCGTCGATTGGTCTTCATCAACGTGACAACGACCGACTCATTCAAACACTGAAAAATATGCGCGATATCGGAAATACGTTAATTGTCGTTGAACATGATGAAGATACGATGCTGGCGGCCGACTATTTAATCGATGTCGGACCAGGAGCAGGAGTCCATGGCGGTACGATTGTGTCAGCCGGAACCCCTGAAGAAGTGATGAACGATCCGAACTCGCTAACTGGTCAGTATTTGTCAGGGAAAAAGTTTATCCCAATTCCACACGAACGGCGCACCGGTGATGGACGATATATTGAGATTATTGGGGCAAAAGAAAATAACTTAAAAAATGTTCAAGTGAAGTTTCCATTAGGGACGTTCATTGCAGTCACTGGTGTATCGGGTTCTGGAAAAAGTACGCTCATTAACGAAATTCTCCACAAGTCGCTCGCACAAAAATTGCATGGAGCGAAAAATAAGCCAGGGGAACATAAAGAAATTAAAGGTGTAGAACATCTCGACAAAGTGATTGATATCGACCAATCCCCAATTGGACGCACACCGCGATCCAATCCAGCTACTTATACCGGTGTGTTTGACGATATTCGAGAAGTGTTCGCCCAAACGAATGAAGCGAAAATGCGCGGGTATAAAAAGGGTCGCTTCAGCTTTAACGTAAAAGGTGGTCGCTGTGAAGCGTGCCGCGGTGACGGTATTATTAAAATCGAAATGCACTTTTTACCGGACGTCTATGTCCCGTGCGAAGTGTGCCACGGGAAACGCTATAACCGTGAAACGTTGGAAGTAACGTATAAAGGGAAAAACATTGCGGAAGTGTTAGATATGACTGTCGAAGACGCCCTCGTATTTTTTGAGAATATCCCGAAAATTAAGCGGAAATTACAAACGATTGCGGATGTCGGCTTAGGCTACATGAAACTCGGACAACCGGCGACGACGTTATCGGGCGGAGAAGCACAACGGGTCAAATTAGCTTCGGAACTACATCGCCGTTCCACTGGACGTTCGTTGTACATTTTAGACGAGCCAACAACTGGTCTGCATGTCGATGACATTTCTCGCTTACTGAACGTCTTACAACGGCTAGTTGAAAACGGCGACACCGTCCTTGTAATCGAACATAACTTAGACGTTATCAAAGCTGCGGACTATATTATTGACTTAGGTCCAGAAGGTGGCGATAAAGGTGGAACAATCGTTGCCACAGGAACGCCGGAAGAAGTGGCCGAACACCCGAAATCCTACACGGGTCGCTACTTAAAACCGATTTTAGAACGGGACAAACATCGTATGAAACAACGTTTAAAAGAACAAGAACAAGTGACAACCTCGTTATAAAAAGGAAAGGGCTGACTTTCGTGAAGGAAAGTCAGCCTTTTTAAGCTTTTACTGTGCCTACGTACCAATTGAAATTCTATGTGCCAAACTTAGTTTCCTACGTGCTTATTACAAATATCAAACAAACGTTTGATTAAGTACTAAAGGTTCGGTCCGAATGCGTTTTATGTATCTAAACAAACGTTTGATCAAATACTTCGTTATTGAATTTAAAGGTCAGATTTTTTTATTCAAATGTAAATCATTAAAATTTATCAGGTTACTTTTTTATACCTAGAGAATCCTAAATTGTAAAAGCAATTTACCTTTTAACAAACGTTTGTTTAAACATGAAAGTATATTAATGACAGGCAGGATGGGAGTTAAACAAACGTTTGTTTTATTCTTCGTAAACGAAAATGAAACTTTTCTTTCCTTCAGACGTAATATTGATTAAAGGAGTTGAGCAGAATGGAAACGAATAAAATATTATCATCACTTTGTTATTTTAGTATTTTCTTTGCGGGATTTATTTTTCCGATCGTTGTTTATTTTGTGACGAATAATCCAGAAACGAAACGGCATGCGAAGTCGGCATTTTTGTCCCATTTATTTCCTTTTATCGGGATCGTGTTCATTATTATGGGGCTTATTTTAGACATTGGGATTTTTACATCGGGTAGTGGTATTCCATTCTTCTTCATTTTATCGTTTGTCGTATACGGTATTTTGGTTGCTATTGTCATTATTTGGAATGTGATTAAAGGAATTAAAGTGTTAATGAATTAACGCACAGGTGTGGGGGGAGAGATATGAAAGAAGAGCGGAAACGAATTTTAGAGATGGTAGAAAGCGGGGTGTTGTCCGCAGCGGAAGCATTGACGTTATTAGAAGAGTTGGAAAAGGAACAACAATCGCGTCAGAAAAAAGAGGAAGAGCTGTTGAATGAACTCATCGTGATCGAGCAAAACGAGAAAAAAGAAGACCGTGAAGATCGTCAGTTTAAACAAGCGAAATCGAAACTGATTGATTTTATGAATTCGGTATTGAAAAAAATTAAAGATTTCGACTTTGATTTTCAATTAGGGCAATCGGTCGATGTTTCCCACGTTTTCCATCATGCCGATGCGTACCTTACCGAAATGGAGTTTGATATTGCGAACGGGAAAATCGAAATCATTCCATGGGACCAGCAAGACGTACGACTAGAGTGTCAAGGAAAAGTGTACCGGACGGAAAATTACGACGAAGGACGGACGACGTTTTTAAAGAATACGATTTTTTCCATTGAAAATGGAAAGTTACGCTTTTCGACCCAATTGAAACTTATGAAAGTCGATACACGGGTGTATGTTCCACCAGCGGAGTATGAACGTATCTCTGTTCGAATCTTTAACGGACCGTTTTCGATGAAAGACGTAGCTGTTGGAAAAGTGAAAGTAAAAACCGCGAACGGAAAAATTGAATTGAACAAAGTTGCGGGGGATGAGTTCGAATTAGAAACGGCGAATGGTCATATTCTTCTTCATGATTGTCAAGCGGAGAAAATTGAAGCGGAAACAATTAACGGAAAGATTGAATTTGATGGGGATTTTTCAAATGTGGATCTTCATTCGTTTAATGGAAATATGAAAGGACGGTTACATGGTGATGACGTCAAAGTCGTTAGTATGAAAGGAGTCACAGGTAATTTAGAGCTGGAATTAAACCGTTCCTTAAAATTGGATGGGGAACTGAAAACGTATTTGGGTAAATTAGGGGTAGATATCGAAGGAAAAGAAGTTCTTGAAGAAAAAGATGATGTCGTTCATAAGCAAATGAGGTTTGTGAAAAAAGGTCATTCCGTTACCCCTGCGTATTTGTTTATGGAAACCAAAACAGGTTCGATTACAGTAAAAGAACGAGAAATGACAAAATAAAGGATGTACGTATGATGAGATGGTTGATTGGTATTGTCGTTAATGCAATCATTTTTATTGCGATTGCTGGGTATTTTGATCAATTTTATGTAGCAAGCATTGGTGCAGCCTTAGGAGCAAGCTTTCTCCTCTCCATTATTAACACGTTTGTTCGACCGATTTTAATCATTTTCACGCTACCCGTTACGATTTTATCACTAGGGTTATTTTTAATTGTCATCAATGCGCTCATGCTTCAATTTACCGACTTTTTAATGGGGGATGCTTTTGAAATCCATGGCTTTGGCATGGCATTATTAGCGACAATTATCTTGACTATTGCTAATATACTTATTCAAAAAGTCGTCATTGAACCCTTCTATGAAAAAAGGTGACTTGCTGCACATAACCCTGTCAAGTA
>NZ_JBCNBW010000043.1:0-11275 GCF_050478865.1 Aeribacillus pallidus
GGAGGGGAAAGAGGGGGGGGGGGGGGGGGGGGGGGGGGGGGGGGGGGGGGGGGGGGGGGGGGGGGGGGGGGGGGGGGGGGGGGGGTTTTGAGGAGGGTTTGTGATCTCCTCCCCCTTCTCCCCCCCCCCCCCCCCGGGACTGTCCCTCACCCTAACCTTACTACCATACTAAAGTATGAAAGTAGTCTTAGGTTGAGATTTAGGACTTGGCTATTTTTCTTTTTATCCTAATAATGGAAAGAAGGAGTTATTTCGATTGGCTAAGGATTGAAGGTTGAAAAGGCACGGCCTTTGTTTCCTTGCAATCGGAATGAATGTGGGTTCGTTTATGAGAGAGGAGTGATTAAATGGAGACATATAAAGAAGCTTTGACGAAGCAGAAATCTGTTGAAGCTGCCGATTCAGAGAGTGAAAAGAGAACGAAACGACCGCTCGTGCTGGCATCTGTGATGCTGGCGATGTTTATGGCGGCGGTGGAAGCGACGATCGTGTCCACAGCGATGCCCTCCATTGTTGCAGAAATTGGTGGGTTTTCGAAGTACAGTTGGATTTTTTCCGCGTACTTATTAATGAATGCCGTGACGGTTCTTATTTACGGTAAGCTTTCCGATCTGTTTGGCCGTAAACCCATCTTAAACATAGGAATTACTTTTTTCTTGATCGGTTCCATTTTATGCGGCACCGCTTCGACCATCGAAGCCTTAATTTTCTTCCGTATCATCCAAGGCTTTGGTGCAGGCGCAGTCATGCCGATTGCTTCCACCATTGTTGGAGACATCTACACGAAAGAAGAGCGAGCAAAAATTCAAGGATACTTGTCTAGCGTTTGGGGCATTTCCGCCATCATGGGTCCGGCATTAGGGGGAATGTTAGTCGAATATGTGAGCTGGCGATTTGTATTCTGGATTAACATACCAATTGGCCTGTTAGCCATGGTAGGGGTCACGTTATTTTTACACGAAAACATCCAAAAGAAAAAACCGAATATCGACTACATCGGCGCATTACTTATGTTTCTTTCCATAAGTACGTTGATGATTGTTTTAGTTGAAGGCGGTGTTCATTGGGCTTGGTCATCCGCACCTGTAATCACCCTACTAATCGTGTCAGCTACAGCGTTTCTATTTTTTATCATCCAAGAACGTCGCGCCAACGAACCGATGATGCCCTTTGATATTTGGAAAGAACGGTCTATTTTGATCGCCAATATCACCTCTTTAACAACAGGGGTGATGTTAATCGGTATCTCATCTTTTTTACCAGCGTTTGTACAAGCGGTCATGGAACAATCACCGATGGTTGCCGGATTTACATTAACCACCATGTCCATTGGGTGGCCGATCGCCTCGACACTTGCTGGACGCTTACTATTAAAAATTGGCTTTCGTGCCACTTCTATTCTTGGTGGGATCTCCTTAATCATCGGAAGCATCATTTTTTTAACACTATCAGGGGATGATGGACCTGTTCATGCGATGGGCGGTTCCTTTTTCATTGGGGTCGGCATGGGGCTTTCCACCACTTCCTTCATTGTCTCGATTCAGTCCACGGTTAGTTGGGAACGACGAGGAATCGCCACCGCCTCCAATATGTTTATGCGTAGCCTCGGCAGCACAGTTGGCGCGGCCTTATTAGGTGGTATTTTAAACGGATCGCTTCAAGATTTTATAAAAGAAAACGGGCTACAAAATAAGGTCAATATCGACTCGACCAACATCTTATTGGACCCCCACGGCACAGAGCAGTTAAGTGAACAGACCATCTCTGTGCTTAAAAATGGTCTAAGCCTATCCCTTCATCATGTCTACTGGGGCGTTTTTACCTTTGCGTTAATTAGTTTTGTTCTGATTCTGTTATTGCCAAGTAACAAAAGAGTGTAGGATACATGTCCTACCGTTGTGGGGACAGTCCCTCAACAGAGTAATACGTTAAAGGAATGAAAAGAAATGAACATCATCTACCATACAAATCAACTAAAAAAAGCGTTAACCAATCATCATTCGCATGTTTGCTTCTCTATTCAAGATATACCTACCTATTTAAAAAGTTTTCAATTTCCTCAAGATATATTATGGTTAGAGAGTTACCATCAAAACACAAGGAAAGCACTAGCTATTTTGAACGCATTTCTTGCCAAGATAAAAACTAAAGCAAAACTAGGATTTAATAGCGTATGGAACGACAAGGAGCTCATCCATTACTTTCAACAATATCACCACCTATTTGACGAAATCGTAATCGTACCACTAGGGAATACGTTGAAGAGGTTATGGACAGAGAATTTAAACCATCTGATGACTCAGCTTTCCATGGTCCCTAAAGAAAAACTCATCGTGGATATTGAGATTTACCCTAAAACGGTGCTTAACGATCTCTCTATGTACCGTCAAAAATTGAACTATTTAAACAACCTTCAATTAAAATCCGTAGCTGGTGTCGGGAATTATCTTTATCAATCAGAAAAGGATATTACGGGGAACGATATCAAGGAGTTAGTTCACCTGCTAAAAGAAGGAAACCTAACATATATGATGGTACATAATCGATTTTTAGATTTGTACGGAAGTTATTTATAAGCATTAATAATCACCTATTATATTCTATTGGTATTCTATAAATCAGTAAGTACATCAACATCATTTCCATAAATAAAAAAAGGGCCTCCATTTCCAGAAGCCCTTTTTTCATTTAACCCAAGACGTTTTTTACAAACTATACTCCACATTCCTCTTCGTCACTTTCATTAACGCTTTTACATATAAAAGAATCGGGAAGCCTAATGAAGTAAATAAGGCTAATAAACTAAAGATCAATAAATGATTCCCATAGCCTAGCTGTTCAAGCATCAGTCCACCAATCCATGGGCCAATTGCGCCTCCAATGGCGGTAAAGCTCATGGAACCGAAATATAATCCTTTCATATGTTGTGGCGCGATTTGGTCAATAAATAAGTCGGTCATCGTAAACATCATGACTTCTCCAACAGTTAATACGAACATGGAGACAAATAGCATAGGAACTGAAGTAAATAGACCAAATCCTAATAGTCCTAATGAAACGGTTAAAATACCACACATAATGGACGTAAGTGCCGAATACCGCTTACCAATTCTTGAGACTGGGTATTGCATGACAAGCACGGTGATTGCATTAAATACAATTAAATAAGAAAAAAGCTTTACCCCATCTTCAAATTGGGATAAATATTGCGGAATCGTTGAGTTAAATTGCGAATACCCAGTGATTCCGAGAATCATTCCAATGACGGCAAACAAGAACACCCGGTCGTGACTTAATACGTTGATGGCTTTACGAAGAGTTACTCGTTCGGTCGTCACTACGTTCCCTTGTTCAATTTTATAGTGAGCAAACATCATGATGAGTAGAATAAAATAGAGAAAATAGACAGCTGCTGTCACAAAAAATGCCGCTGTCGATGACGAACTGCCAATTTTCAGCCCGACTAGCGGTCCTACCGCTGCCCCCACATTAATCGCCGCATATCGTAAATTAAAAACGAGCAATTTATTTTCTTGTTTCGTTACTTTAGACAACAACGCTCGAGAGGATGGTTCAAAAAACGAGCGGCATAACCCGTTTAATGCATTTAATAGGAAAAAGACGAAGACTGCCTCCGCAGTTGCAAAGCCAATAAAGATAAATCCCCACATAAAGAGCGAAATCTTCATCACTATCTCCCGACCAAATCGATCGGAAAAATATCCTCCAAAAAAACCGCCAAATAGCCCTACGATGGAACTAATTCCAATAATCGCTCCCGTAGCAGACGGGCTAACCCCTTTTACATTCGTCAAATAAATCGCTAAAAACGGAATCGTCATAAACGTCGCCATTCTCGCAAACAACGTTCCAATAATAATTGTAAGACTTATAGGATGAATTTTTTTTGCCCTCATAACGGTTTCCTTTCACACTTTAAAGTATCGCGGGACTGTCCCCCAAAAAATCAGCCAACGAATACAACGTATATCCGCCTCTCCCAATGGTTGTTTTTGCTGTGATCATGGAGTTTAAGATAGCTTCTTCAGTGGCATCGGCAACAGCAATAAAGGCTTGGTCGATGTCGGTTTCATGAATGGTTTCCATCGTCAGTAATGAAAGGGTTGGGAAGTGCGGTTGTTTAGTAGCAGTCGAAAAACCAATCACAAGATCTCCGCTTCCGTTACCAAAATAGGAACCGGTTCGACTTAACCCGACAGAGGCCCGTTTCATAATCCGTTTCAGCTGTCGTTCCGATACCGGTAAATCCGTAGCAACGACAATAATAATTGAACCTTGATCTTCTATTTTATGCGGCGGAGGAACGACTGAACTTAACTTCTTCCCTACTGGCTCACCATTTAATCGAAAATCTTTCATGAGCCCAAAATTCGAAAGCACCAACACCCCGATTGTATATGTACCATGTGACATCTCTAATAAACGAGACGAAGAGCCAATACCTCCTTTAAAACCAAAGCAAGCCATTCCCGTTCCCGCTCCGACACTCCCCTCGTCAAAATCGACAGAGGCCCGTTCTAACGCTTGGAACACGTGCTCCTCTTTCACAAATCCCGCTCGGATATCGTTTAACAACATATCATTACACTCACAAACGATTGGGTTCACCGTTCCAGTCGTCCGGCCGATTTCCGGGTTTTGCTCTAACATGTATTTTACAAGCGCGTTCGTACAAACACCGACACTGAGCGTATTCGTTAATATAATCGGCGTTTCAATCGTACCGAGCTCATCTATTTGAATCGTTCCGGTCGTTTTTCCAAACCCATTAATCACATAGGTAGCCCCTAGCACCTTTTCTTTAAACAAATTCCCTGGATGCGGAACAATCGCTGTTACCCCTGTTTTCATATCGCCGTCATCGAGGGTCGTATGCCCAACGGTGACGCCTTCCACATCCGTAATGGAATTCCTTTTTCCTGTTTTCATTGAGCCAATCACAATACCATAGTCCCGTATTTTTTGTTGCGTAGCCATGTCTGCCCCCATACTCTTTTATCGTTCCAACGATTCACTTAATGTGTAGATGATACGTATTGTATAATGTCTGCCAACAAATGTATAGATATTTTTCTAAATTCTGACAAAAAAAGATTCCAAATCCTGTCGTTATTAAAAATTTAATCAAATAAATGACTTAAAAAACTAATTAACTTCATATTGGGAATAAGAAAATAAGGGGAACTTATATTTCTTTTTCTAAGCAATAGTGAAGTTTCCCTTGATATTCTACTTCCTTAAATATCGTGTAACCTAATTTTGACCAAAACCTTAATCCACGTTCATTTTGTTTGTGGAGCAAGTCGTAATATCTTCTTGTTTATTTGTTTAATCATATTCTCAAAAGACTGATAAACGAAAGTAGCAGTTCCATTTCCTTGATACTTTTGATGAATGACAAACAAGCTGATCCACGAAGGTTATCAGATGGATTTTCTAAGCAATAATCTATTAGACCAATATACGCATCATTTTGTTTAACTAATAAGCGTTCTGTATTCAATCTCTTACACTCTAAATATTCATTACGAATATCTTCTTCATCGATTTTTTCTCTATCTTTTGAAATTATGTTATAGGCTGGATTAGAGTTCATGATGTCTAATTCCACTTCTAGCTTACTAATTTCGTTTTTCTCAAAAACAATCATTTTGTCCTTACCTCTCTATTAATTTCCTTTTTTGACATAAACATATTTTATCATATATTGGTAATATTTACTTTATGTAAACTCGGATAAAAAGTAACATAAGGATGGCGACACACGTCACCACCCTATCATTTAACGTAAAACCAATACTATAGTTATTTTGAATCCAACCCTGAACTCAATATTTCTTACCTTCATCACGCTTCTCTTTCACACTTTAAAGTATCGCGGGACTGTCCCCTAAAAAACAATCCATTGAGCGATTTCATAATATACAGGTATTCCGATAACAAGGTTAAACGGGAAAGTAACTCCTAATGATAATCCTAAATAAATCGAAGGATTTGCTTCTGGGACAGAAGTTTTTAATGCCGCTGGTGCTGCAATATAAGAAGCACTTCCTGCTAGAACCCCCATTAATGTACTTCCGCCTAAAGATAGATGGGCAAGACTCCCTACGAAAACGCCTAAACTTCCAAAAAGAAGCGGAGCACCTAATCCAAACAACAGTAATTTGAAACCGTGTTTTTTCACTTCTGGCAGACGCTTACCTGCAATCAATCCCATGTTCAATAAGAAAAGAATTAACACGCTATTATATAAGTCTATAAATAATGGTTTAACCGTTGGTACAGCACGTTCTCCAAGGACCAATCCTATGAATAAACTTCCTAACAGCAGCAATATACTTTTTCCAAATATACTTTCTTTAATGACTTCTTTATCAATTAGCTTTGCTGATGCTGGAATAAACTTCATGCTTTGATAGGATATTTCTGGTATATCCCTGTTTTTTTCTATGATATTTAATAACAGTAATGAAACTAAGATTGCAGGACTTTCCATTAGCACCACTAAAGCATTCATAAATCCTTCATAAGTTGTTCCACTTTTCTCAAGAAACGTGATGGCAGCTCCGTAGGTAACAATACTGATCGATCCATAAGTTGCAGCTAGACCAATAGAATTTTTTAGATCCATCTTCATTAATCGTAAAATAATGAGTGTCATCAAAGGAATGATGACTCCTAAAAATAATGTACCAAAAATGGGGCCAATAACAGATTCAATGGAATAATGGGAAAGTTCAATTCCCCCTTTGAGTCCAATAGCAATTAACAGATAAATACTTAGTCCTTCACTTAATCCGTCTGGAAATTTTAAATTTGATTTAAATAAGGAAGCCATAATTCCTAATACGAAAAACAACACGACTGGTGATAATAAATTTTGTATGATAATTTCTGACATGTTAGCCCTCCTTCAAGCATTATTTTCAAATAAAAAAACCGACAATTTCAGAACGAACGGTTTTTGTTAACCGTGTTTTCTGAAAATTGTCGGTTTATCTTCAACTAACCACATAGGTTCTTTGAAGATCTCCCTTATATATTTATTTTTTATTTTAAAATTTTTTCTCAAGATTATTAAATAATTTAAATACCATTACTCGTTCTCCTGTACGAGTGCTGATATCGGTGAAAAAACTTTTTACTTCTTCTCCAGTAATCGTGAGAATAATTTCCTTTAAATCCTCTATCCCTGATTCAACTAAATCAGAACGAATCCTCTTTATAGATAACATTCCTTCTTTTGTTTCACAAACTGAATATTCAGCAGGTGTTAAAATACCTTGTAAATTCACAATGATCATATCTCGTAAAATATCTGTCTTAACTGATAATGAACC
Source organism: Aeribacillus pallidus (assembly GCF_050478865.1). Taxonomy (NCBI): domain Bacteria; kingdom Bacillati; phylum Bacillota; class Bacilli; order Caryophanales; family Bacillaceae; genus Aeribacillus; species Aeribacillus pallidus. Next base: position 7,362 of record NZ_JBCNBW010000043.1, read on the forward strand.
TCGTCCGAGGAATTCTTTTTCCCATTGAGTGATTGCTTTACTTATTTCTGCTTCAATAAAGCCTTTTGATTTGTTCATATTCATCTCCTCAAAAACTTAGATGCCAAAAGGGTCCAATTGTTCACTTTATACATCCATTCCTAGTGTATCATCTTTAGGGTCAAAGGGGACCTCATAGGACAGGTTCAATCATTTGAATCTGTACGAGAAAATGAAGTGCTTTTTCATCCTGTCAATTTTTGATTAACAGTATGCTAAAGCACAGAGTTTATAAAGTTCATAAGAATTCATCGGTTAAAATTTAATTATACTCTATATTTTAATATAAAATGTGTCAATATGAAACGAAAAGATTTATTTCCATTTTTTACAATCCAACCACCTCGTCATTCACAAAAAGGAATCGTTCAATTGATGAACGATTCCCTTTGTTAGTTTTAGTGATTTGCAAAAATTCAACTTGATACCGATTAGAAAGGTTACAACAGGATATTATTTCAATATTTCATTCTAAATTATCTTGATAAAAGAAAAATAAATAAGAAAATACCTGTATAAAACAATATTATTTCATTTTTATTCCCTTTTCTCTCGATCAAAGCGTATAAGGAAAAAACAATGATCAACGAATATAAAGGCTTAAATATCATGATTTTTTAATTCTACCTTCCATCATTTCATCATTGATTCCATTTTGATATGAAAGGTTCTCCTTATACGATCATTGATTGATTTTACTTTCTTCTACAACTATCTAGTTCAATCCTTCTTCCTTTTAACAACTCAAAGGAAGTTGTAACAAATGAATAAAGAATAAATAAAAGGGTGCCTAAATAGACACCCTAAACTTTATATACTTTGTGCGATTTCATAGACTCAAAAAGTATTCATAGATTCGGGGAAGATTTCTCACATTCCTTTACTTCTGCTTGAAGCTGTAACAATCCATTCCCTTGTTCCTTCTTACTGTATCCTAAGGAAACTGTATGCTGAATTAACAGTTCATATACTTCTGGCTCGGTAGGGGTCCGTTTGTTCTCTGCCTCGAACTGCTGGATTAAAAGAGCAACTGCTCCAGATACATGAGGTGTCGCCATCGAAGTACCTGTCAATACTGCAAACTGATTCGTTGGATAGGTAGAAAGGATTTTTTCACCTGGAGCCAATAAGTCGATTTCATCATTCGTATTACTAAAACGTGATAAACGTTTGTTTAGGTCAACAGATCCTACTTCTACAACTTCTGAATAAGCACCAGGATAGCTATACTCATTTGTTGTTCCATCGCCATCTCCTTCATTACCTGCCGCACATACTACTACTATATTTTGTTTAACAGCCTCTTGGATTGCTTTATGGAGCTCTGGATTATCTTCTGGACCTCCTAATGACATGGATATAACTCGTACCTTTTCTCCATTTTTCCCTCTCCATTTGGTAGCATATTGAATGGCTTTTGTAACGGATTCTACTGTACCTTCTCCATTTCCATTTAACACCTTCAAAACAAGCAGTTTTGCCTTTGGGGCTACCCCTACAACTCCTTGGTCATTTTCTGTAGCAGCAATTGTGCCACAAACATGTGTCCCGTGACCATTGTTATCGAGAAATACGTTAGGATCTCCTCCGTAATCCTCAGTAAAGTTATAACCACCAATAATACGCTCTTGCAAATCAGGATGACCTGTCTGACAACCTGTATCAATTACAGCAACCACTATATGATCCCCATAGTACCCTTTTTTCCAAAAAGCTGGTGCTTGTATCAGTTCAACTCCCGGAGGTATCTCTTTTGTATCCTTCCTGACTTCTTCTAACTTGTACGGGATTAATTTAATTTTTGACAAGTACATCCTCTCCCTTTTCGGAATATTTGTATTCCTTCAAGTCCATTCTAAGAAGTCATATATTATATATTCTATTTTTTGTATTAAATTACCTTCTATTACGAACTAACATTCTGCAATATAAAAAAATCAAGTTCGAACCGTGCTTGTTCATTTATACAAACGTTTAATTAAAAAATGAATATACACAAAGAGAGTTTTCCTGCTTCATAATGGTACCCTTTTAATGGGGAGTTCTCATTCCATAACCTCTTCCACGCTTGACTATTGGTCTCGGTTCGGATAGAAAAACTCATACGTGATTGTTTCCCCCTCTATTGTGATGGTAACTTCTTCGTTTCCACTTGCTGACACAAACGTATGAGATTGATTTGTTGTAGCTTTTTTCTCCCAATGGCCCTCTTCTATTTTTTTAATATAAGCATTAAAGGCCTCAATCGACGCCCCTTCCCAATGATACACTTCTTTATTTGGAGAAATGGAAATGGGCTCTAGTCCGACAGGGTAAATTAATGTCCCGTAACCGTGTGTCACATAAAGCTGTTCGGTATCTGTATAAGGCTTTATCCCTTCAATTCGTAGCGTAGAAACGGCTTGAAAAATTTCAGCGTGGTCAAGCTTAGGATATTCAAAAGTAAAATAAATGACTTTTTCGTCAGTCAATGGAATAAAGAAGTGGTATCGGATTAACACGTCCATCATTTTTACATGCTCAATATACATAGATGTCGGATAGGGGAAATTTTCAAGTTTTTTATACACAAACATCGGTACACTATGAATGATCCGATTCATTTCTTCTTCCGTTATTTGCTGGACAGCTCCAACCTGCACCGCTGCTTGACCTTCACGATATAGTGCCAAACCATGATCTGCATTTTTACTATATACATCTTTCAAATCCCAACTGAACTGCTTATCACCTATACTCATTCCTTCTGAAAATTGTGGTTGAGTGCTTTCCAGCAGAAGGAATAACAGAAAACTTCCGCAAATAAGGAGGAGCAAACCAGTAGCTAAAATGTTTTTCCATGGAATAAAACTCTTTCGGGAGCGATCAGGGTGATGTTGAATGGATTCCCAAATTCTCTTTCTCATCGCTTCTTTTTGATTACTTGTTGGCTTCAGTTGTTGAAGTAGCTTCCACTGATCATCAAAATGTTTTCTCAACATGCCCACCACCTTCTAACCCGTTTATTTTTCTAAGTGATTTCATCGCTCTAGATAACGTTTTACGAACTTTTGCCTCGGACCAGTCAAGAATCTGAGCAATTTCTTTTGTCGAACATTCCTCCACCTTCTTCAAAAGAATCACTATTCGGTAATTAGGTTTTAGTTGTTGGATAGCTGTCAATAGATGTGTTACTGCTTCTTTATGTTCGATCATTTGTTCTACATTGAAGGAAGATGGAATGTCCCTCTCCATCAAATTCATTGAAAATAACCTTCTCCGCTTTCTTTTACGTATTTCATCTAGAACCAAATGCTTGGCAATACTGAACAACCACGTTTTTACGTTTGAGCGTTGATCAAATCGATCATAGGCCGTATATGCCCGAACAAACGTGTCATGAACAAAATCTTCACAGCATTGTTTGTCTCCCAACATAAATAAAATAAACCGATAAATGTCATCGTAGTACGTTTCGTACCACTCCATCACGAGACGTTTCCTGTCTTTGTTCAACCTCATCACCACCTGTTTTCCTCTTCTAATTAATCAGTCGTACGAAAAGGAAATTTGTGACACCTATTACAAATAATAAAAAATACGATACCTACTATTGAGGCATCGCGTCCTTTTGCTGATTGAGCTATAAATGTGTCTAACTAGTTTGTTTAATCACTCCATTAAGTGTTGATCGGTATCTGCTTGTTCTCTAAATATGAAATTTCTATATTAAATTCCACATTCCTTCTTTAAGGTAACTTCAGCTGAAAAACAATGCTCATAAAAAATAAAAACTTTAACACTTTAAAGCGGAGCGGGACTGTCCCTTAAGAAACGGTCCGATAGGACCCCTTAAAGCCCAATTCTACTAAGTTATGGAAAATTTTCTTTTTTGT
>NZ_JBCNBW010000044.1:0-49942 GCF_050478865.1 Aeribacillus pallidus
AATCGAACATGAACGGATTCCGCCGCGGACACCGAATATGAATGCACATATTGAAGCGTTTCATCGTTTACTAGAGGAGGAATGTCTAGGAAGAGTGGCGTTTGACAGCTATGAAGAAGCTTATCAAGCCGTGATGGAGTACATGAAATTTTATAACGAGCGAAGGATTCATTCGAGTATTCTCGATCTTCCACCGCATGAATTTTACAAAAAAGCGCAAACGGAATCGTTAATCATCAAAGAAGTTCGCGTATAAGGCAAGAGGATTTTGTCTTCTTGCCAAGAAAAAACGAGAAATTTTGAGAATAACCTAAAATAAGATAGGATGTGTCCAAATTTAGGGGGTCAATCCGCTCATTGGTGATTATACCCCAACTGGAGAACTGACAATCGTTGCAGTTCAAGAAACTATAAATATAATAAGCAAATCAATTACAGTATCCGGAAGTAATTCATTAGTATTTCCTTATGTATTTGTACCTTAAGCCTGAGTCCTTATGAATATGGACTCAGGCTTTTTAAATGTGCTTATTTATTCTTGTCTACTTGACAGGGGTCACTTCATTTTTACCACTTTTTCAACGAATTTTATCAGGCCACAATCGGCCTAACTGCTTGTGATATTCGTAATTAAATCTTTTTCCATTCCGTATCAACTTTAACTCCTGCATCTAGTAAAAGATTTAAAACAGGACATCTTCTCTCTACTTCATTCTTCAATTTCTCAATTCTCTCTTCACTTTCTTCTGTTTGTATATTTACGTGGAAACGAACTTTTTGGAAATGGGTAGTAACTCCTTCTTCTCCCATTAGTCCCCGGGTATCAATAATGCCAGTTGTTTCAAAATCAATTCCCGAGAAAGTAAAGTCTAATTCATTAGCAACTAAAGGAATCATTACTCCATTACAACCGTTCAGAGCTGCAGCCACATATTCCAATGGAGTTGGCGCTGTATCAATTCCACCTAATTCTACTGGTTCATCCATAGAAAAATTTGGGAAGTTTCGAATAGAGATATTGGTTTTAACGCCAGACTCCCACTTGCCTTTAGCGGACACTTTAAACAATGTAGAAGCTTGAGCCATTATTCTTTCCTCCTTTAAATTAGTAAACTTATCGAAATTAAGAGAATTATACAAAAATATAAACTGTGTGTAAATAAAAAAAGTATGAAAATTCAGTATGTTTTTAATGTAATGTCCTTTTTTGCTGACATGAAATATGCAAATAGCAAGGATTCATTGCTACTATTATTACCGATAAATGTGAACGCTAGGTGAAAAATACCTGAGTGTTTTTTATATAATAACAACTTTTTACAAGATTTATAGTATAATACATGTATATACAACTAGCGGAGGTTGTTTTTTAAAAAAATATTTCAGAATTATGTGAAAAAATTAAAAAAGAGGTGAAGGCTATGAAACGCACGTGGTGGAAAGAGGCGGTTGTGTACCAAATTTATTGGCGCAGTTTTTACGACACGAATGGTGATGGGTATGGGGATTTGCGTGGAGTGATTGAAAAGCTCGACTATATTAAAACATTAGGCGTGGATGCGATCTGGTTGAATCCGTTTTATGTGTCGCCCGATGCCGATAATGGGTATGACATTGCCGATTATTATTCCATCATGCCGAAAGCCGGGACGATGGAAGATTTCGAAGAGCTTCTTGAAAAAGCACATGGGCTTGGTCTGAAAGTGATCATGGATTTAGTCGTGAATCATACGAGTAACCAGCATCCGTGGTTTTTAGAATCCAAGTCTTCTAAAGACAATCCGAAACGAGATTGGTATATTTGGAGAGATGGAAAAGATGGCAAGCCCCCATCCAATTGGCGCTCGTATTTTACCCCATCGGCATGGGAGTATGACGAAACGACGGGACAATATTATTTCCATTCGTTTGCGGTGGAACAACCGGATTTAAACTGGGCGAACCCAGAAGTGCGAGAGGCGATATACAAAATGATGCGTTTTTGGTTAGATAAAGGAATTGATGGGTTCCGCCTGGATGCGATTGCGATGTTAGGGAAACCAAAGGAGTTTAAAGACGTTGAAAATCCGGAATATATTAGCTACTTAGCGAACAATCCGGGTGTGCACGAATACTTACAAGAAATGAACGAAAAAGTGTTACGTCATTATGACATCATGACCGTCGGTGAAGTCGGTTTCGTTCATCCAGAAGAAGGATTAAAATATGTCGGCGAAGACCGGAACGAACTACACACATTGTTCCATTTTGAAGTATGTGACGAAATGCCGAGCTGGGATCCGCTTCGGTTTAAAGCGATTCAAAAGCGATGGTACGATGGCCTATGGGGAAAAGGGTGGAACTCGCAATTTTTAAACAACCATGATCATACCCGCCAAGTGACTCGTTACGGAAATGACGGTGAATACCGCGTTCAGTCCGCCAAACTATTAGCCACATTAGTACATACGTTACCAGGAACTCCGTACATTTACCAAGGAGAAGAAATCGGCATGACCGGCGTCCGTTTTGATCGAATTGAAGATTACGATGATATCGCAACGCGAAATAAATATAAAGAACTTGTCGAAAACGGAATGGACCCGAAAGAAGCGTTAACCCAAGTCCAGCCATTGTCCCGCGATAATAGCCGTACGCCGATGCAGTGGGATGATTCAAAAAACGCTGGCTTCACCACAGGAAACCCATGGATCAAGGTCAATCCAAATTACAAAGACATCAATGTCAAACAAGCATTAAACGATCCGGACTCCATTTTCTATTATTATCAAAATCTCATTCAGCTTCGGAAACAGCATCCGGTAATGGTCTACGGTGAATACGAGGATCTTAACCCAACCGATCCGCATGTCTTTTGTTATACGAGAAAGTTGGAAGAAGTCACATGGCTCATCTTACTGAACCATTGTGACAATGAAAATACGTATCAGATTCCAGCTCCGTTTGCAGGGAAAACAGCAGAAGTATTGTTAACAAACTATCCGAATGACAAACACCTACATTTGAATCAACTCACGCTTCGTCCGCATGAAGCGATGATTTTAGCCGTGAACCCCGCTTAATAGTGGGGTTTTTTAGTTTAGGGGCGGAAATTAAAATTTTGATTTTTCCCTAAATCGGGGATTTTGCTCATAAAATATGGTTTGTGCTCATAAGATACCGGTTATTGCTCATAAGTTATAGATTTTTTTTCATAAATTAAGGATTTTTTCTCTTAAATTATAGAATTTTGCTCAAAAGATCCGGGTTTTGCTCTTAAATTTGGGTAGTGTTCAAAAGTTACGGTTTTTGCTCATAATTTATGGATTATGCTCATAAGTTATATTTTTTTCCTATAAATTAAGGATTATTTCTCATAAGTTATAAATTTTTTCTCATAAATTTTAGATTTTTCCTCATAAGTGACGGGTTTTGCTCATTAATATGCATTTTGCTCATAAGTTATAGTTTTTTTTTTCATAAATTATGTTTTTTTCTCATAAGATAAAAATTTTTGCTCATAAATTTTGGGTAATACTCAAAACTTTAGGTTTTTGCTCATAAGTTATAGGTTTTTCTCATAAAAATTATGGATTTTTCTCAAAAGTTATAGTTTTTTTCTCATAAATTACAGATTTTTTTCCATAAATTATAGATTTTTTCTCATCAATTATGGATTTTTCCTCATAAATGTCGGATTATTGCTCATAAAATATTGATTTTTCCTCATAAGTGACGGGATTTTTCTCATAAATTATCGGTAATGCTCAATACTTTAGGTTATTGCTCATAAATTATAGCTTTGCTCATTGATTATGAATTTTTTCTCATAAGTAATCGATTCTTTCCCATAAATTAACGATTTTTTCTCACAAATTATAAATTTTTACTCATAATCGAAAAGATTTTACTCTTAAATAACGAAAATTTACTTATAAAATTGAATAGACGATTCCCTCTATTGTGGTACCGCACGTTTTTCAAAAAGGGAAAATCGGCTGGGGTGACCGCTAACTTCGCGAGCGGCTTGACGTGCGTTTCGCAAATCCATTCATCTTTAATTCCACCATGGGTAAACATTTGTTTCGGCATAATATAAATCCAGCCATCATTCCAAAGCTCGCCCTCAAAAGGTTCAACGGAAAAATAGTAAAAACGTTTAATCCCTTTTTTCGTTGGTACCGTCAAACAAGCGTTACGCAATGAACCCGTATATTCACGTCGATTGATGCACGCAAAAAACATCGGCCAAATACCATCAGATGCCGCAAACACCGCTTTTACCGGTTTTCCGTTAAAAAGCAATTGTTCTTTCGGCTCGAAACGTTCAATATTACCGATGTTCGATCCATGTATCAAGACCTGTTTTTGTTCAATTAAATAATGCAAAAACATGTATTTCGGAAAAGGGCTCGTATATGGAATAACATCACCATGACCATGAACGATATACGTTTCATACAATCGCTCAAATTCTTCTATCGTTTCCGTCGGCAATTGCAGCTCATCCACTTCCAGCAATCGAAGCGTCTTGTACATCCACAACTTCCAAAGATTCGGAATTGCCATTAAGTTCCCTCCATAAAAAATGATTTAACATATTTATATGATGGTTTGGCCAAATTTTTCAGAAAAAAAAGGACAATCATCTCAACCGCCTATGGAAATTCAAAAAAATGTTAAATCGTGTTATAATTTTACTTATAAAATTAAGAAAATTCAATCAATAGGAGTGGTTCCTTTGCGCTTCAAATTTTTGCTCCTGCAAAATGTGCTGTTAGCGTTCGGCATCATTTGTATTTATAAATTTATTTCATTAAAGGACTATTATGGATACATTAAAGAATGGAAGGAAAAGAGATTTCCCATCATTGATGGCGATGGGGTAGGGCTAACGTTTCTTGGGGTTTCGTTACATGAAGACGGCTTTCACTGGACGGAGATCATGAGTGTGGCAAATGCATTTTTAGTAGTTGGCATGGTATTCGTTGGATAGCAATCGAATTGCTTGTTTGGAAGGCGCGGACAATGAAAAGCTAATGGTTTCAAACGCCAGACCCATACTGGCGTTTTGATTTTTTCAAATCCGATACAGTTTGATATAATAGGCTAGTTCTTCATTGAACTTTCGGAAGGAGGATCCTGTTGTGGCTGAAATCAAAGCCAGTCAACGTTTACTTCGTTTAAAAGACATCCTGTTTCAGGAAACAGATGAACATCATGAACTGTCGATGAAGGAAATCATTGAAAAACTTCAGCTCGAATTTGGAGACAACATGGCGTTCGACCCTCGTGCTATCAAGAGAGACATTGATGCTTTAAATGAAGAAGGCTTTGAAGTGATGATCAATAAAGGACCACATGGAAAAGCATTGTATAGTCATCAAGACCGATTATTTGAAACGTATCAACTTCGATTAATTGTCGATGCGATATTATCCGCCCGGTTTATTACGGAAAAAGAAAAGAAACTGTTGATTCAAAAGGTCAAAAAGTTAACGAGTAAGCATATCGCCAAATCTTTACCGGACCCTCTTATTTTCCATCAATCCGTCAACATGGATTATAACTTAATTAAACTTAATATCGACCGCATTCATCAAGCTATTTCTGAACATCGGGTCTTGAAGTATCAATACGGGAAGTACAATGTAGAAAAGGAATTTGTTTATAATCGGGATGGTAGCTGGTACGAGGTGGAACCGTACGCGTTAATTTGGCAGCATGATTTCTATTATTTAATCGGAAAATATAAGCCAACGGAGGAGTTTCGCCATTATCGGTTAGACCGGATGCGAAATGTCAAAGTAACCGACGAAACGTTTCGACGGGAACCTATTGATATCAAAAAGTATGTCGATCAAACGTTTCATATGTTTGCTGGAGAAGATCAATGGATTAAAATCCAGTTTCATCACGAATTAATCAATGTTGTTCTTGACCGGTTTGGCTTAGAGGCCGACATCAAAAAAGTCGATGATGAACACTTCCTGCTGACCACAAAAGCGAAAATCAGCTCCGGTCTTATTGGCTGGATTTTAACATGGGGACATAAAGCAAAAGTCCTATCTCCCGACTGGTTAGTGGAAGAAGTAAAAAAAGAAATTACCCTTATGCACAAACAATATAACTAACAATATACGAAAAAATACATAAAATGATTCTCTTCAGGTGTGCCAAATTTGGCATACCTTTTTCATTACAATGAGGATGAAATCAAAAACGGGGAGGAAACATGTAGATGAAAAAAGCATTATTTACATTTATTTTTGCAGCCTTATCTCTTAGCTTGGCTGGTTGTGGGGAAGAAACTAGTACAACGGATGGAGCAAACGAAGCAACTAGTGAAGTATCTGTATCAAAAGGTACCGTTCTTTCAGCGGATGAGTTTGAAAAAATGTTCTCTGATCCGAAAAAATACAAAGGTTCGAAAGTCGATTTTTACGGACGCATCTTTGTCGAACCTGAACGTGACAGCGACGGAACGTATTTACAAGTATTTGCGAATAACAACAGTGAGCGAAATGCGATTATTATGATCGAAGACCCGAATGTAGATGTAGCCATGGACGATATAATTCATGTCACAGGAACGGTAAAAGATGCATTTGAAGGAGAAAACGCCTTTGGCGGTGTGATTACTGCACCTATGATTCTTGCGGACTCTATTGAGAAAACAGATTACCAAACCGCATTCGCCCCAGCCAAACAAACAATCGAACTGAACGCAGAACAAAACCAACACGGCTATAAACTCACGGTTCAAAAAGTCGAACTTGCTGACCAAGAAACTCGCGTGTATGTCCAAGTCGCCAATGAAACCAACAACAAAATTTACTTTTACACATTTGACGCCAAACTCATCGCCAACGGTAAACAACTAGAAGAAGAAATGAACTACGATGCCAACTACCCGGAAGTCCAATCCGAACTACTTCCTGGCGTCACAACAGATGGCATCATCGTCTTCCCGGCTTTAGAAGAGGGAGTCTCCACCTTCCAGCTGTACTTTGAAGGCTCTTCTGACAATTGGGAGATCGACTTTGAGCCGTTTGTGTTTGATGTGGGGATGTAAAATAATGTGGAACGATCAAAATGTCAACTAACCTATGGCAATTATGGTCTGAGGATAACCCAAAGCCCGAGAATAAAGGTGGGGATACGGAGGTGTCCTCACTTAAAAAAATAAGAAATTAATCCCGATTTGCTTGAAAAGATTACGAACATGAAAAAAGAATTAGAAAAGAAAATAAAAAATCGATTTTGGCAACCAGTTGGAAAACTCGATCGTTCTGTGATGAGTCTTGTTTTGCAGATGGCACCTGGTTATCGCGACGCCTTTCAAATTTATTTAATTGTTACACGAGGCCTTGCGCTTCAAGGGAAGCTGTATCAAATGTCTGTTAAAGATGTCGCGACGTTATATGAGTACTGGACGTTTCTGAAATTAGGACAAATATTAGGGAAAAAGTATAAGCTCGTAAGTCAGAAACATCATCAAAGTCAATTGCACTGGTTTATTTGTCAATTTAGAAAAAAACCGCTCCGCGACAAGAGTATATGAGCACCCGCATACGGGCGAGAAAATTACGCTCACCTATCAAAAGTACGAAGGGAAACTGCCGACGATTCCGCAAATTCCCGATACGATGCTGGCGATTGAAAAGAAGGGAAAAGACTACACGTAGAATTATATTTTCGACGCAAAATATCGCCTTGATTTTGCCGTTGAAGGATGTAGTTATCATCCAAATTATCAACTTCCAGGACCGAGGGAAGAAGATATTAACACGATGCATCGCTATCGTGATTCGCTCGTTGTTCGCCACGATGGTCCGTACGAAAGAGCGGCATTTGGTGCCTATGTGTTATTCCCTAGGTACAATGAAGATAGCTATGAATAACATAAGCTATACAAAAGCATTAATGAAGTCAATATTGGCGGACTGCCGTTTTTGCCGAATGCGACTCGATTAGTAGAACGATTAATTGAACGGCTAGTCGAAAAAAGTCCAGAGGAACTGCAAAAGGAAGGAATTCTCCCAAGAGGAGCAATCGAAGAATGGACATCTTCTCTAGATGAAAAAGTCCTTGTCGGAATGGTCCCGCGAGAGCAAAACTACCGCGCCCATCTCCAGCACCGTTTTTATCACATTCCTGTGAAGCGATTAAAAAAAGGTTGGCAAGAAGCAACATATATTGCCCTTTATCCAAAAAAAGGAGCATCACCGGTAAATGGTGTTACTTGCTACGGGAAAATCATGGATGTGAAATTCGTAAAACGATTTGAGATTAACGAATTACCAAAAACTAGTACGGAAGAGTACGTGAAATTTGAAATAGAAAGCTGGCATTTTTTAAAGAACATTGTGAGACCAGTAGGATATGGAATATCGGTCTACACGATGACAAGGTTAAACACATTAAAAGAAGCAAAAGAACTGCCTGAATTATTTATGAAATCAAAAGAGGAAATCACTTTGTGGTGAATGCTTAGGAGACTATCCGATCGAATTCGGTTTGATTTGGATGATCGATACTTAGACAAAGCGTCAAAAATTGAAGCATATCGAATCAAAGACATTGTTATCAAACTAACTAAACATCAGCTGGTGATTACGAAAGGGGACGAAATCAAGAAGTTGCAGGTGGATGATATGCGGAAACAGCCGACGGTGGTGTTTAAAGAAATTTTGCGCTTGATGGGGTAAAACATTTTATATTTTCACATTATTATATGTTACAATGGCCAGTTGTATCTCTAGTTTTCATAAGACAGTGAGGAGAGATTATTATGCGTTTTGACATTCGATTAGATGGCTATATCGTCAACTGTGACAAAGAGCACGATGAATTTTTGGCAGCTTTCACTGAATGGCTCGAATCAAACGGTTGGGGATACGCGGGCATGTCCCTGCCAGTGACGGAGGAAGAGGATATCGAAGCGGAAATTGAGAAAATGCTGACAAATAATCATTATAAAAAGTGGGGAACGTTTTCGTTGCCTGATGATGACGAAGAGGAGGAAGAGAGCGAGTGAGCTCTCTTTTTTTATGGGGGAATAATTAGAGCGCCCTAACTTTAGGACGCTCTAGATCGATTCTTTTATTGAAGTTCCCATTCTTTTATCAGCAAATCTAAAAGAAACTTTTGCCGTCTTTCAAGTACTATTGGTGTCCATTCGTTTTCTTGGATCACTTGGGTTGTCAAAGCAAATGTACTGACTCCATCTTTAGATTGAAAATAGGTAGATTTTTTACGCTCAAAATCAAAGTTTTTGGCACGTGAATTTTTCTTTATTGTGAGTAAAACTAAATTACCTAATTTATGCACATACTGTTCAATGTCTGGGAAATTCTTTGTCCACTCGCTTTCCTTAGGAGGAGTTTGTGGCAGTACATGTTCAATCGTAATGGTATTGTAATCATAATAAGGCTGTCCCTTAGATAACAATGCATCTAAACGTAAAAGTACATACCGTTTAGCAGCATCTTTTAATTTTTTGTATACATCCCCATTCAACGCTTCAATTACTTCTTTCTTTTCATCGTCAGTAAGATTTAACGTACTCGCTTTCGAAAAAGGGTCTTTGCCTTGTTCTAATTCTCGTAAAATAGTCGAATATTTTGATTGTCGCCAGTTAAAATTTTTCCGTAAAATCATATGAACTGCTGCAAATCTTTCAAGACGTTTTAAGAAAGCTGGAATGTTGTTATTATAATGATGCATATAGTACATAGCTACAGGTATCCAGTCTATATTATCAATTCGATTTAGAAATTCTAAAATCTTGACGGTTTCTTCATCATTAACAAACGATGTTTTATAATTTCTTATTTGTATATAAATGTCGCTGTATGGTATCAATATTTCATCGATAAATGTTTTTCCAGACATGTTTTCTAAAATACTATCGTATTCATCTTTAAGGTTTCCTATGCCTTTTCTTTTTTGCAAAATCATACGGATGTGTGAAAATAATTCATTAAACTGCTCTCGGCCCAGCGCACTTTCAATATCTTCCCATTTTTCTGTGTAGATTTCTTGCTCGCTTTCAGGAATTTTACCGATAATTTTAGCTTTTAAAATATCAGTAACCATTAAATCTAGTCCACGGTCGTTTAAAACAGTAAAGATACGAAAAGCAGAGTCAAAATTTGGTGTAGACACAATAACCATATAGCATAGCGTAGCAATGACACTTGGTAACGTTGTTAAAGTAGATTCATCAAGGTCGTTAAAACGCTCTAAATAATATAGCGCGTTATCCCTAATTAATGCTTGACTGTCTGTTTTTACAGGGGTTTGTTTTGTTAGTTTTGTAATTCCATCGCGCTCTTGAATGTATTTTTTAAAAAAGTCATTGTCTTTCTTACGTAAACGAAGACGATATGTATCTTCAATTTTACGAATTCGACTACCGCGCTGAACAATTATTTCGTCAATTTCGTTCGCATATTCTTCTGGTAAATAACTACGCAGGGCAGATAATAAGATAGTTAAAGTCGTTAAACGCTGCTGCCCATCCAATACTTCTGCCTCTGGTTTCTCCCCTTTTACAAGGACAATGCTTCCAAGAAAATAAGGTTCTGGGATTTGCTCAATATTTTTTTCAGTGATTCCATAATGTTCAATGAACTCAAGTAAATCATCCAATAACTCTCCCGCTTGATCGGTAGTCCAAGAGTAAGGTCTTTGAACAGAAGGAATGGTAAATAAAAAATCATCACTAAACACTTTATGTAACGGCATTTCTTGAGCGTTCAGGGTGGTGTGCATCTATTTTCCATCCTCTCTTTCATAAACTTTTAAGAAATTGCTATCTAATTGTTTGAATCAATTAATATTTTTTCTTCAATATATTGTAATATTTTCTTAGCTGTTAATGCGAGAAAAAATCACTAATTGCTTCCATTTATAAAACATATGGAATGGATTGAATCGAACATGTAGCTTTCTTCTTGTCAACAATCGGGAATAATAGTGAGAAGAATTTGAGACTTAAAAAACATTGTCGTATATTGTTGAATGCCTGTTATTGTAAAATAATGTCGAGTATAATGAAAGTATATACTATGTTCGGTAGCGTAAGTAATAGTGGGATTTACATTTGGGAGGTCTAATTAGTGACAACACCATATCAAAGCAAATACTTTGCTTATGAATTAACGAAACAAAATTCATCACATTCGATAGGACGCTTAAGTCAATCACTCATTAATGCTACGGTCGATTTAAACCCACATCAGGTGGAAGCAGCTTTATTCGCCTTTCGTGCTCCATTAGAGAGGGGAGCTATCTTAGCTGATGAAGTAGGATTAGGAAAAACAATTGAAGCGGGACTTATTATTAGTCAATTGTGGGCAGAAAGAAAGCGGAATATTCTTATTATCGTGCCACCTCCACTAAGAAAACAATGGAATCAAGAACTTTGGGAAAAGTTTTATATCCCATCTATTATTCTAGAAAGTAAAAACTTCAACGAGATGGTACGTTCTGGTCATCGGAATCCTTTCTTACTACAAGATCAAATTGTTATCACTTCGTATCAATACGCTCGAAATAAAGCGGATATGCTACAAAAAGTAAATTGGGATTTAATTGTTTTCGACGAAGCACATCGCATGCGAAATGTGTATAAAAAATCGAATAAAATTGGGCGTACATTACGAGCAGCAACAGCTGGTTATCCAAAAATCTTATTAACAGCAACACCATTACAAAACTCTTTGATGGAATTATACGGACTTATTAGCTTTATCGACCCTCATATTTT
This sequence comes from Aeribacillus pallidus, assembly GCF_050478865.1. Taxonomy (NCBI): domain Bacteria; kingdom Bacillati; phylum Bacillota; class Bacilli; order Caryophanales; family Bacillaceae; genus Aeribacillus; species Aeribacillus pallidus. The sequence goes on from NZ_JBCNBW010000044.1 coordinate 11,756, forward strand.
TGGAGATGAAACAACGTTTAGACGTCAATTTGCTCGTGGCACAAAAGAAATGTCGGAAATGGATTTTATAGATTTAAAGCAACGTATTAAGCCTGTTTGCCATCGTACTTTAAGACGGCAAGTTACCGAGTATGTGAATTATACACAGCGTATTCCAATTACTCAGGAGTTTATGCCAACGAATGCGGAATGGGAATTATACGAAAAAGTATCTGCATACTTACAGAGAGAACAACTCTTTGCTTTACCGACAAGCCAACGGGCATTAATGACGTTAGTTGTCCGTAAATTGTTAGCATCTTCTTCCTTTGCTATTTCTGATACCTTGCTTTCTCTAATTAAACGACTTGAGCAGTTACTAGTGGAACTAGAGCGTGGAAAAACAGAAATAGCCGTAGATCATTCGAACGTTTATGCAGATGTTGATGAATTTGACGATACAATGGAAGAGTGGGGAGAAGAAGAACAGTCATCATACATAGATGAATTATCGCTAGATGAAATGAAACGCCTTATTCAAGAAGAAAAACAAGAATTGGAAGAATATTACTTACTAGCTAAATCGATTAAAGAAAATTCAAAAGCGGAAGCATTGCTAATTGCGCTTGAAAAAGGATTTGAAAAATTAAGAATGCTAGGCGCAAACGAAAAGGCGGTGATTTTTACAGAATCACGACGAACGCAGCTTTATTTGCGTGAATTTCTTGAACGCAACGGCTACGCTGGCAAGATTGTGTTATTTAATGGGGAAAACGAAGATGAACAGGCGAAGCAAATTTATGAACAATGGCTAGAAAAACATCAGTACGATGATAAAATTACCGGCTCGAAAACTGCGGATATGCGTGCGGCCCTCGTCGAATATTTTAAAGAACAAGCGTCGATTATGATTGCGACAGAATCGGCATCAGAAGGGATTAACTTGCAATTTTGTAGCTTAGTCGTTAACTATGATTTACCTTGGAATCCACAGCGAATTGAACAGCGTATTGGACGTTGTCACCGTTACGGTCAAAAGCACGATGTCGTTGTCATCAACTTTTTAAACCGTAAAAATGAAGCCGATAAAAAAGTGTATGAAATTCTCTCTGAAAAATTCCGCTTGTTTGAAGGAGTGTTTGGTTCTTCAGATGAGGTACTAGGGTCGTTAGAGTCTGGTGTAGATTTTGAAAAACGAATTCAACAAATCTATCAAACTTGTCGCACTGCGAAAGAAATTGAACAAGCATTTATAAATTTACAAGCGGAGCTAGATGAGCAAATACAATTAAAAATGAAAGAAACGCGTATGCATTTATTGGAGAATTTTGATGATGAGGTCAGAGAGAAGTTACGAGACCATTATCATCAAACAAGCTTACATCTCAATCGTATGGAACGTTACCTTTGGAATTTATCGAAATATGAAGGTGCGAGGGAAGCAACGTTTGATGATGAAACATTGAGTTTTGTCAAAGATCATGAAACATATCAAATGATTTCGCAAGTGAAAAAGCAAGACAGACCAAACGTTCATCACTATCGTTTTTCTCATCCGCTTGCGCAAAAATGGATTGAGCAAGCAAAGAAGAGAAAACTCATACCAAAAGAAATTACGTTCCGTTATTCTGATTATGAAGGGAAAGTTAGTATATTAGAGCGATTGATAGGGAAAGAAGGGTGGCTATCTTTAGAATTGCTTCATGTAGAATCGCTAGAAAATGAACAGCACCTTGTTTTTTCAGCGATTGATTTAGAAGGAGACCAACTCGATCAAGAAATGTGCGAAAAAATGTTTGAACTACCTGCCGTTGAAGGGGAAGCGATTGAGCTTTCCGAGTCGATTTGCAATACGCTTCGTCGAATTAGTGAAGGACAACAAGAAGCAATCTTAAATGAAATTATGGAAAGGGCATCTGCTTATCTTGATTCAGAGTTAGAAAAGCTGGAAAAATGGTCACAAGACTTGAAAAATAAGCTCGAAAAAGATATAGATGAAATGACAGTTGAAATTGAACATATAAAAAGAGAGGCAAAACTTACGCGCAATCTAGCAGAAAAGCTTGAAATGAATAAGCAAATTAAGGAACTTGAAAAGAAGCGAAACGAGATGCGGCGAAATCTCTATGATCAGCAAGATGAAATTGATGAACAAAAAGATCGATTGTTCGAGGAAGTAGAGAAACGACTAGAACAGCGCACCTCAACAGAACATCTTTTTACGATAAAATGGAGAATCGTGTAACAATAGGAGGGAGTACATTGGCTCAAAAACAAAAACTAGAACTAACGTGGATTGGCAAAGACGAACAACCCAAACTCGAACCGCGCATTCTTCTTGAAGACCCAGAACTTTCTTATCACGCCAAGGAACGAGTGACGGAAAATGATATTTTTGATAACCGGCTTATTTTCGGCGATAACCTATTAGCATTGAAGGCGTTGGAGCAGGAGTTTGCTGGGAGAATAAAATGTATTTTTATCGATCCTCCATATAATACAGGAAATGCATTTGAACACTATGATGATGGTTTAGAGCACTCTATTTGGTTAAATATGATGAAGAGTAGACTTGAAATATTAAAAAATTTGTTGTCCGATGATGGTTCTATTTGGATAGCTATTGATGATACAGAGCTACATTATTTAAAAGTAATGTGTGACGAAATTTTCGGCAGAAGCAACTTTTTAGCAAATATTATTTGGCAACATAGCGTACAGTCTAAAAATGACGCAAAGTTTTTTTCTTTACATCATAACTCAATTCTCGTATATAGAAAATCAGAAAAATTCGTATTAAATCGTCTACCTAGAACGGAGGAACATAATACGGCTTATAGAAATCCTGATAACGATCCAAAAGGTCCTTGGAGAAGCGGGGATGTAAGGAGTCCGAACTATCGTGAAAATTTAAGGTACAAAGTTGTAACTCCAAGCGGTAATGTAATTGAACCACCAGAAAACGGTTGGAGATGGAATGAAGAAACATTCTGGAAAAAGGTGGAGTCTGGCGAAATTATTTTTGTTGATAACGAAACAAGAGTTCTAAGAAAAATATATCTATTTGAGCAAAAAGGAAGGGTTCCTGAAACTATATGGTTTGGCAATGAGGTGGGTACTACAAGAGAAGCTACAAATGAAGTTGCTAGGCTTGTACCAAATGAAGAGAAATTTGCTACTCCTAAGCCAGAAAGATTAATTCAGCGAATAATTGAACTTGCAACAAACGAAGCAGATTGGGTTCTTGATTCTTTTGCCGGCTCAGGTACAACTGGGGCGGTGGCGCATAAAATGGGGCGTCGTTGGATTATGATAGAACTTGGTGAGCATTGCCATACGCATATTATTCCTCGAATGAAGAAAGTGATCGACGGGACGGATCAAGGCGGAATTAGTAAAGCGGTGAATTGGAAAGGTGGGGGCGGTTTTCGCTATTACAAGTTAGCGCCAAGTTTATTAAAGAAAGATAAATTTGGCAATTGGATTATCAATCCGGAATATAATGCCGAAATGTTAGCGGAAGCGATGTGCAAACATGAAGGATTTACGTACAATCCTGATCCAGAAGTGTTTTGGAAACAAGGTCAATCGACGGAGAACGATTTTATTTATACAACAACACAGCTTGTCACCCAGCAAATGGTGGAAGGTATCGTAGAGCAAATGAAAGAAAATGAAACATTGCTCATTTGTTGTAAGGCGTTTAATGTCAACGTTGATGACTTTCCACAAGTGACAATTAAAAAAATTCCGCAAGCGATTTTAAACAAATGTGAATTTGGTCGCGATGATTACAGTTTAAAAATTAATGAATTGCCAATGAAAGAAAAAGAACCGGAACAATTAGAGCTATTTTAGGGGGAAGAGAGATGAATCGTATCGTTAGTGCTATTTCATCCCGGCTTAGCCTTCGAAAACCGCAAAAAGAGTCGCTTGAAATTCTTGCCGAAGTGATTGAACACTTCGGCTTAAATAAAAACAATGATCCCCAATCTTTGAAGGAAAAGTTAGAGGCTGTTAATGGGTTATTCCCGTCAGTGACCGATTTTGAACGCGAATTTCCTTCGCTCTGTTTTGCGTTGGCAACGGGTGTCGGAAAAACACGTTTAATGGGAGCGTTTATCGCTTACTTACATATTGCAAAAGGAATTCGTAATTTCTTTGTTTTAGCACCTAACTTAACAATTTATGAAAAATTAATCCAAGATTTTACGCCAAATACACCGAAATATGTGTTTAAGGGGCTTTCCGAGTTTGCTAATAAACAACCGAACATTATTACAGGGGATAACTATGATCAGCAAGCCATCTTTTTAGCTGATCCGGTAGCTATAAACATTAACATCTTCAACATATCTAAGATTAATAGCGAAGTTAGAGGAGGAAAATCGCCAAGAATTAAACGGTTAAGTGAATATTTAGGGGAAAGTTACTTCGATTATTTGAAATCCCTTCCTGATCTCGTTTTATTAATGGATGAAGCGCATCGTTATCGAGCATCAGCTGGGGTCAAAGCAATTAACGAATTAAACCCGATTCTCGGTTTAGAATTAACAGCTACACCGCAAGTGGAAAGCGGAAATAAGACGATTCCTTTTAAAAATGTGATTTATAGCTATCCTTTGTATAAAGCAATGGAGGATGGTTATGTGAAAGAGCCGGCTGTCGCTACAAGAGAAAACTTTAATCCTGCGAAGTTTAATGAACGTGAACGTGAATTAGAACGCTTAAAACTGGAAGATGGTATTCGCGTCCATGAAGAAACAAAATTGGAATTAGAGTTATACGCGCGGGAAAATAATGTAAAATTAGTGAAACCATTTATTCTTGTCGTTGCCCAAGATACGAATCACGCTGAAGAGCTCATGAATATGATTGAAAGTGACGACTTTTTTGAAGGGCGTTATAAGGGAAAAGTTATTACCGTTCATTCCAATCAACGCGGTGAAGAAAAGGATGAAACAATTAAAGAATTGCTTGCGCTTGAAGATCCAAATTCCAAAGTTGAAATTGTCATTCACGTGAACATGTTAAAAGAGGGATGGGACGTAACGAATTTGTATACGATTATTCCACTTCGTGCCGCCAACTCAAAGACGTTAGTGGAACAGTCCATTGGTCGCGGTCTCCGTCTTCCATATGGAAAGCGTACAGGTGTACCGGCAGTCGATCGTTTAACGATTATTGCACATGATAAATTCCAAGAAATTATTGATGAGGCGAATAATCCTAATTCCATTATTCGTCGCGGGGTTGTCATTGGTCGTGATGTTGCGCAGACAGAAAAGAAATTAATCACAATCGAGTCGAACGTAGAAGCATCATTAATCGATGAGTTAGTGGGAATGAAGGAATCCATCACTCCTGAAGAGGAAAAGAAACTAGAAATCAAGAGAAATATTGCGGAAACAGTAGTGAGAGCAATTTCAAAGCAACAAACGTTATATAGTTCTAAACAATTAAAAGATCCTGCCGTTCAACAACAAATTATTAATGAAGTTAGTGAAACTTATACGGTATCTCAGTTGTCTTTATTTGAAGAAGAGCCTCAAAAAATGGTTGAAGAAATGGTTGCAAAAGCAGTCGAGTTACTTCCTGATTTGTCTATTGAAATTCCGCGAATTATTTTGCAACCGACCGGAGAAATTTCATGGGGCTACCACGATTTTGATTTAGATTGTAGCTTGATTCCGAAACTCCAACCAGTTGCTGAAAATATTTTGATTGAGCATTTGCGTACTCATCAAAGGGAAGTATTGCAAATTAAAAAAGATATCAATACAACAGAAGAACGCTTAGAAGATTATCTTGTCTTTCATCTAATGGATTATCCAGCTGTTTCCTATGAAGATCATGCTGAATTGTTGTATAAGCTATCGGAGCAATTGATTACGTATCTTCGCAGTTATTTAAAAACAGAAGATGACGTAAAAAATGTAGTTGTTTACAATCAAAAACGTTTAGCACAATTGATTTATGCGCAGATGAAAGAGCATTATTACGAAGAGCCAACGAATTATGAGGCAATCGTTCGAGTTGGTTTTGATACATTAAAAAACAGCAGCGTAGCCGTCGATGTTAATGAGGAAGTACGTGATTTCCGACAGCCAGTAGCAAATAAATCAGCGATTCGCAGTATGTGTTTTGGTGGCTTTAAGAAATGTTTGTACCGAACGCAAAAATTTGAATCCGACGCTGAACGAAAATTTGCGGTAATTTGTGAAAGCGATCCGTCCGTTTTAAAATGGCTGAAACCAACGCAAAATCATATCAAAATTTACTATAATCAAACACAAGCATACATCCCAGATTTCATTGTTGAAACAGATGAAAAAATGTATTTATGCGAAATAAAAGCAACTAATAAAATCGAAGAAGACCGAGAAGTTGCTCTGAAAGCGCAAGCTGCAATCACATGGTGTCAACACGCTTCCAAGCACGCCCTCGAAAACGGTGGAAAAGAATGGGTATACTTATTAATTCCACATGATGATGTAGATTCGAACAAGACGATTAAGGGATTAGAGGCGGTGTATAGGAAGAATTAGTGGATTTTAAAGAATGACAAATGAGAAGATCGCTTTTACGCAGCTTGTCGACTTTGTCGACAGGATGAACAGAAGCTGCTTTAGCTTCTGTTTTTTGTTTTTTACGACAGAATTCGACAATATTTTTTACGACAATTCGATATTATTTGAATGTAGCAAGAGATATTGTGAATATTCAGTTATTTATCGCTAATTTACTATATAAGTCGTAATAAAGAACTTCAAAACTTTTTATTTCTACAGTCATATCTTAATGTACCGTGGTCGAATGGGTTGTTGCAAAACAAAAATTCAAATTATTATAGTAGTTTTTAGGTTACTCTATTAAAGAATAGCGGGGGATAGAATATAAAATGATTGAGTATTCGTTAATAGAGGAAAGAATAGGTGCCTTTAAAAGGGATCTTTTTGAGTTAGAAGAAGAAGAGATTATTCAAAAATGTTTCCAACACAACATGGACCCAGTTTGTATATCAAATGATACATATTTTTTGCTAAAAAGTAAAATATCTAAACATTTTGGCTTACATCCTACAGATGTATTCATGGTTGGTTCAGGTAAATTGGGATTTACAATTAAACCAAATGAACAATTCAGGCAATTTGGAGATAGTTCTGATATAGATATAGCAATTGTTTCAGAAGAATTATTCGAACGTTTTTGGAAGGCAGTATATTTATATAAAAATGAGGTTAAGTATTGGCCGAAAGAGGAAAGGTTTAAGAATTATCTTTTATCTGGATGGATTCGGCCAGACCTTTTACCTCCTGCTAAACGTTTTTCAGAAGCACAAGAATGGTGGGATTTTTTTAGAAATTTAACTGCATCAGGAGAGTTTGGTCCTTATAAAATAAGTGCTGGACTTTATTACTCAAGATTCTTTTTTGAGTCATACCAGAAAAAGTGTATAACTTTATGTAAAGAAATTATCTATAGGGAGAGTGGGTTTCTTGAAGACGTCAGCAACAAATAGAAAAATAAGGGTCTTATTACACGCTATAGATTCTGGAACTTTAATTCCTAGACCGGATTTCCAAAGAAGATTAGTATGGACAAATAAACATAAGAATGCGTTTATTAAAACTGTATTAGAGGGTCTACCTTTTCCAGAAATATATGTTGCAGCAGGAGATGTTGATGAAGAAACCGCAGAAGGTATTGAATTGTTAGTGGATGGACAACAAAGAATAACTACTTTACAACAATATTTCAAGGGATCGGATGAGTTGGTACTTGAAAAAGGTATTCCAGCTTATAAAGATTTGTCTAAAGAAGATAAATTAAAATTTTTGGAATATGAAGTTGTTGTGAGGGATTTAGGTGCAATATCTATCGACAAAATTAAAGAAGTATTTCAAAGAATCAATTCTACTAGTTACTCTTTAAATGCAATGGAAATTAATAATGCCAGATATGACGGTGAATTAAAGCAGATTTCATTGACACTCTCCGAAAAAAATTTTTTTGAAAAATATAATGTATTTAGTGCAAATGATATCAGAAGGATGAATGATATAAAGTTTTGTTTGACAATTTTTATTACAATTCTTTCTACATATTTTAATCGTGATAACTTGTTTGAAGAGTTTTTAGAGAAGTACAATGATGTCTTTCCTGAAAAGGAAATAGTATTTAATCAGATTGTTGAGGTGTTAGACTTTATTGAGTTGCTTGAATTTGATAAAAATTCCCGTGTCTTCAAAAAGTCTGATTTATTTACGCTGATTGTAGAAATTCATAGGATTTTATTCAAAGATAAAAAGCAGCTATCCGTCAAAAAGACTAGGGAAGTTTTAGATGATTTCTATACTTCAATTGATAAATTAAAGGATTCAGCCGATCCTAATACAGATTTCTATAAATATTATAATGCTACTTTACAGGGAACAAATAATCGTAGTAGTAGAATATTAAGGGGTAGTATAATCAGGAAATACTTAATGCAATGTATAGAATGAAACATTGGAGAAAATGAAGAGAGTGAAATATACTTAGGATAAAATAAAGTTAAGTTGTGAGTGCTAGAAGAAGTCTTTCTTGCAGTTTAGCCGTGTATTACACGCAAAAACTTTATTATCACACAAGTGCTCGTGAATTGCGATCCGAAAAGTTGACAGCATAAATTGTTAATGTTAAGGAATCAGGGCTACATGGCTCTGGTTCCTTTTCTTTTCTTATCTGTTCTAAAAGTCTCAGGACTCCAAGGGCCTGTACTGGAAAAACATAGGTCAGCTAGTAATAAATAGTTAAGACAAGAAAGAAAATATAAAAATATAAAAATTTAAAATTATCTATAAGTATACAAATTTACATATGCAACAAATACCGATCAAACCCATACCATCGAAGTTGTTCCATAATATCATTCTTCAGTTAATTAACCAACCGTTCGATGGTGCCTCGACAGCGGAATAACCACTTACTTATCAAATCTTATTTTCAAGAAGAAATCATACAATCGTAGATATTTTTTCGTTCATCACTGTTGCGACAGTTAATCCGAGAAATAAAAAAGAACTCGACTTGGTCCCCATTTTACGAATGGTTTTGCTGTCATATGTTACATCAACAAGCACAAACTCAATGTCCCTGTCTTGCAAAGGCGAAAGTAATTCCGGTATCACTGCCGCGTTATTTCTGTTGACTGTGGTGAAAACATGAAATCAAATCATTCCTTTTATTGTTGTCTAAAGATGCAGTTTGTATTCTTTGAACCAATGATAACGAGTCGATATTCCTCACTTTGTTTGTCAGTTGTGGAGACTACTTCGAAGAGTGGTACGGGGATTGAATACTGAAGTAGTTTAAAAGTTGATGATGAAAGGCAGAAAATCCATGTTCTTGGAGTTACTTATTGGTTCGTGAAAATGTCAACCAATGGAGAATACCTTGAAGTCATCAAAATGCAACAAAAACCATCAAATCGACGTAGAATGTTCACCAACTGTCGTAAGGAATCAATAGAGAAGTATGTTTTCAACAAAGAAATATTTAATCAGTGATTTTTAGATAAGGGCGATCGTCCAATCATATAAGGTGACTCAAGAAAAGAAAGTTGATCAATGTATAGAAATAATTCCTCTGAGAGAAGGAACATTTGGTCAAAATAATGCATGTTCAAACACAGAATTGGTAATTATGATCTTGTTCACTCCTTAGGTGTTATTTTTTAACTGTATATTATTTCCGATTACCAGTTTTATATGCATTTTGCAACACGTTCAAATTGTTATAAATGACAAACTTCGACAGAAAAATAGTTTTGAATTTGATATTTTTTAAATGATTAGTAGAAAGGAGGGGAATTATGTCAACACATTCAGCTTCATCGCAAATGTTAGGTTATCTTTACCAAGTTCGATATGCCTTATTTCTTATTTTAGAACAAGAGCTAGATTATTCTATTTCCATTGAAAGCTTAGATGATATAACTTTTGAAGAACATGGAACACCGAAAGAGCTTATTCAAACAAAACATCATACAACTAAAAATGCTTCTGTTGCAGATACATCAACTGATTTATGGAGAACAATTAGAGTTTGGTGTGATGCTTTAAAAAAGGGGAAAATAAACCCTAACGAAACTGTTCTAACATTAGTAACAACATCTAAAGCTACAAGCGAAAATATTATTGCGCAAACATTGTATCCAGAAGGTACTGTAAAAAGAGATGTAGATAAGGCTTTAGAATTATTAGAGGAAGTGGCTAATTCAAATTCAAATGAAACTAACAAAAAAGCATATGAAGAGTTTTTATCATTAACAAGAGAAGAAAGGAGACAACTTGTAAAAGCGATTAGAATATTAGATGGATCGCCTAATATTATTGATACAAGAGAAAAAATTAAAAAAATATTAAAGACAAGTACAAGAATAGAATTTCTAGAGGAAGTATTGGATCGGTTAGAAGGATGGTGGTTTGAAAAAACAATACAATTTCTCATGAAGAGAAGACCTTCTGTATTATCAATTACTCAAGAGGAAGTTCTTAATAAATTAAATGATATAACCGAACAATATCATAAAAATAATTTACCTATTTATGAAATTGATTTTGAAATTCCGTCTGAAGATGATTTAAGTAAAGATAAAAGGATATTTATTGAACAACTTAAACTAATTATGTTACGTCCTAAGAGAGTGCAAAAGGCTATCAGTGATTATATTAAAGCCTATGAGCAGAGATCAAGATGGATTCGGAACGATTTATTGTTTGATGACGAATTAAAAAAATATGAAAAGACTTTAGTTGACGAATGGGAAAGAAAATTTGAAGCAATGTTAGAAAAATTAGATTTTGAGGAAGATAAAACTGAGGAGAAGTTGATTTCTTATGGAAGAGATCTATATGAAACTATTCAAGATATGGAAATAAATATAAGAGAAAAGTGTACAGAGCCATTTATTATGAGAGGTAGTTACCATATTTTAGCTAATGAAATGAAAGTAGGCTGGCATGCAGAATTTAAAAATAGATTAAGACATTTGTTAAATGAACTTTTGGAGGAAGTAACATGATTTTTGAAGAAAAGCCCATTGAGGTAGAGATATTATTAAATCCTGCGTTTTGTGGTGAAGTTTTTAGAAGATGTATAAGTGAATATCAAAAGTACACCAATTCTGCATTCCCTGTATCAATAATTTATTTAGTTTTAGCATTAGTATTACATAAATTCACAAGAGAATCTATTTTAAAGAATCGACGAAAACAAATGCATGTATGGTTACAAGAAAACCAAGAAATATTAATTAATTTACCTAATAGAATAAAATCACTTGTGAGTATTTCTAATGAAACGTTAATTTTTTTATTACACACAAATTCTATATACATAAACGAAGATGGAAATATTAATTTAAATAAATATCGAAAAAAAACAAAAGGTTTTAAAAATGGTGAAATCAGTGATTGTTTTAATGCGGCTGAGATAATTGGGAGATGGTTTGCTCGTGTAGGGGACGAGACAACTATTTATGCTATGTTAGGGGTGAAACCTTAGGAATGCAAATTAAAAATATTGTTTTATATAGTCATAGTGGAAAAAGCAGAATTTTAGATTTTGATTTAGGTTCTGTTAACATAGTTACTGGCGCTTCAAAGAGAGGTAAATCTGCACTAATTGACATCATTGAGTATTGTTTCGGTAGTAATGAATGTAGGATTGCTGAAGGAATAATTCGGAGAACTGTAAAATGGTTTGGGATAAGGCTTCAACTTCCAAATGGACAAATTTTTATAGCACGAGAAAATCCACCAATAGACCAAAAAAGTACTAATAGAGCATATATTAAACAACAAGATATTGTATCTATTCCAAAAGAAATCAAGGAACCTAATACTACAATTGAAGCTGTAATTCAAACACTTACTAAACAAATTGGAATTTCACCTAACTTGTATATTCCTCCTCAGGGACACACTAGAGAACCTATTGAGGCAAATATTAAACATGCTCTTTTATTTTGTTTGCAAGCACAAGAAGAGGTTGCGTCAAAAAATAATTTATTTCATCGTCAATCTGACGCCTTTTTAAGTTTTGCAATTAAAGACACACTACCTTATTTTTTGGGAGCATTAAGAGCAGATGACCTTGCGATAAAACAAGAAATTAAGAGGAAGAACACGATCCTTCGAAAATTAAAAAGAGAATTAAATGAAGCTGAAATGATTGAAGGTGAAGGGATAAGTAAAGCAACTATTCTATTTGAAGAGGCAAAATCTGTTGGATTAATTGATGAATATAAAAAGAATCCTGTTTCATTAGAAGAATATATAAGAGAATTCAATGAGATTGTAAAATGGGACCCTAAACAGTTTGATTATCCTGAAAATGATCGAGTAAATTTGTTAAGAGATGAACTTCGAAAATTGCAAAAAGAATATTTTGAAAAAAAAGAGAGAGTAAAATCAGCTAAAGTATTTGAAAATGAAGTTAGTGGTTATATGGGAGAATTAGAACATCAGAGATTAAGGTTAGAAACTATAAATTTGTTTAAAGATAGTGAAAAAGAAATTGAGAAATGTCCTTTATGTTCAAGTCAATTAAACAAGACATATGACCCAATAAAAAAAATATACGCTAATTTAAGAAGGGTTAAAAATAATTTAGCTAAAACAGAAAAAGAAAAAACAAAAATAAGAAATTACATTAATAATCTTGAAGATGAGTTAGCGGAGTTAAAAATGAAGATACGCATTAAAGAAGCTGAAATTAAAGATCTTATATTGCAAAATGAAGCTACTCAGACATTAAATGATAAATATCTTAAAATTAGTCGCGTTGTAGGAAGGATTAGCTTATGGTTAGATAGCTTAAAGCTAAACGATAACTTGTCAGGATTAAGGGAAAATATTAGAGTTCTGGAAAATGAGATTGAAGAATTAGAGAAAAAAATAGATGCAGAAAAGGTCCAAGAAAAAATAGATTCAATATTATCCCGATTAAGTTTAGATATGACAAAATGGTCAGATGAATTAAAATTAGAACATAGTAATAATCCAGTTAGGCTAGATTTAAATAAATTAACCGTAGTTGTTGATAATTCTGAAAGGCCTATACCGCTAAATCGGATGGGAAGTGCAGAAAACTGGTTAGCTTATCACTTAATAAGCCATTTAGCTTTACATAAATTTTTTGTTGAAAAATCCCGTCCAATTCCTAACTTTCTAATTATTGACCAGCCAACACAGGTATATTATCCTACTGAAAATTACGAGGATAAAAAAGAATTTATAAATAATCTTAATGATGAAGATAGACAAGCAGTTAATCGTATTTTCAAATTGTTATTTGATGTTTGTGATATGCTATCACCGAATTTTCAAATAATTGTTTTAGATCACGCAGATTTGCCTGATAAAAAATATCAATCAGCTGTTAAACATAGATGGAGAGAAGATAAAGCGCTGATCCCAGCCGATTGGATTAATGAAGTATCTTAGATAAATGAAGAATGGGGTAAGAAAGCTCTATCGAACCTTAGAAATAGTGTAACTCCTCGAGTTTTGTCGAAGTTCGATAAGATAAAAGAAATGCACGTAACCCTGTCAAGTAGACAATGAAAAAAAAGAGTATATTAAGCTGCGGCCTTTTCTCGATATTCAATCGGGGAAAGGCCGTTCAGTTTTTCTTGAAAACGACTGTGATTGTAAAAATGAATATACTCTTGAATAGCCTGATAAGCCTGTTCTATCGTTTTTGGGCGCACTAAATACAACTTCTCTGTCTTTCAATGTGAGAAGAAACATTCGATACATGCATTATCATGGCAATTTCCCCTTCGAGAATGACTTCCTTGAATCTTGAGTTCTTTGAGCTGGTTCTCATATGATTTTGTTGTGTATTGGAACCCTTGATCTGAATGAAGAAGAACATTCTTGCCAAACGGCTTCCCATCCAGTTGTTTCAGTGTATTCAATACCAATTCAAGATCATTTCTTTCGGATAACTCCCACGCAACAATCTCATTGTTATATAAATCTAAAACGGCAGACAAGTAAGCAAAAGTGTCTCCAACACGAACATAAGTAATATCCGTTACGAGCTTTTGGAACGGATTCTCGGCATAAAACTCACGATTTAGTACGTTAGGAAATACTACGGAACCTCTTCGTCCGTAGAAAGGTCGTTTCTTGCGAATCACCGATTTTATGCCTAACTCTCTCATTAAGTGTCTCACACGCTTATGGTTCACAACGATTCCTTCTCTGGATAATGCCCTTGTCATGCGTTTATATCCAAAGTACGGATGTAACTTATGAACTCATTAGCCCCCTAATGAATTTGGACACTCGATAAGGTGTTTTTTATAATCGAAGTGACCAAATGAAGGGGGCTTTTGATGTACATGAAACGAAGAAAACATTCGAAGGAATTTAAGCTACAAGTAGTGAAAGAAGCATTAGAAGTTGGAAATAAAGCATTGGTAGCTAGAAGATACGAGCTTAGCCCGAATCTCGTGCAAAGATGGGTGAAGGCATACGAAGAAGGACAGCTAGGCGAAGAAACGGTTATTTCCTCTTCAGCTGAAGTAAAAAGGCTGGAGGAGGAAAACGAACAGCTTAAGAAGCTATTAGGGGAAAAAGATTTAGAAATTGCGATTTTGCGTGATTTGATAAAAAAGAAGAACCCTCCCTCTATAAAATATTGATTTACTCGTTCTTTCTTTAAATTTCTTTGATTTTTATAAGCATCGACGTTTCGTAGACATCAGAAATAAGGATATAAATTCAATATTTATAAATTTTTGGATAGGTAGGGTGTAGGGGAACAAACTCCATCATCCTATTTTTTTGAAAATGGAGGACTTTTCCCTATGATCGCATCTTTGGATCTCCACTCGTCTCATGGCGGTGTACCCTCCCATGTCTCACGGAGTCCTTCGCTCCTACATTCCTTCGTTCAACCTATCCATGAGGTGGAGGTCGGAATATGCTCACTTGCTGGGTCTATGCCCGAATGGGGATTTACGACCGACTCCTCCGCGCTTCTGATGTCTATCTTCAATACATTGTTTGAGATTAAGCGACTTCCTGTAATGTCTTTAAGTGTGGAATATCTTGTATCATTTTCTCTTCACTGAACGAAATTTGACGTTGACCAATGGTGAATAAGATTCGAATGAGTTTACTACATAAAGCGACAAGAGACTGCTTAGCGGTTAATGGGTTATCTGGCCGTGTGCGATAGTATTCATGTAAGGCTTTAAACGCTTGGTTTTTCGCTGATAGGGGCATCACCACTCGAAATAAGAGGGCTCGCAGTCGTTTTCGCCCTCGTTTACTAATCGTCGTTTTTCCTCGATGTTTCCCCGATTCATTTCTTTTTAGGTTCAGTCCCGCCAGTTTGATGATTTGGCGTGGATGCTGGTATTGGCGGAGGTCGCTCACTTCAGCGAAAAAACCAACTACCGTCATTTCTCCGATTCCTTTGATGTCACACATCTCTTTAGCCCCCGGAATCGTTTGAACCATTTCGCTTAACTGCTTTTCCAGTTCGTCTAGACGATGGATTAAATACTCGTACTTCTCGAGTAAATATCGTAATTCTTCCTTGGCCATTTGAGTACCCGTTTGAAGTCCAATGGAGACTTTGGCGGCCTCTTTAAACTGTTCGATTCGCTTCATTCCAACGGCTCGTTTGGCCACTTTCTTGACTTCCCAAAGAAGCTGTTCGGATGAAACCTTCGCAATTTCTTTTGGAAGATATCCCAATTTTAAAAGCTGCAGCGCTGCTTTCCCTGTCCAATCTTTAAAAACCGTAAGAAACTCAGGAAAATATCGGTCCAGCCAATTGTGTACTTGGGCTTGAACCGCATATAGATCCTGCATCACCATGTCGTGAAGTTTCATGCCTTCACGTAATTCCGCGTAAACTCCTTCCGGAAGAATCGGGATGGAATATCTACCATCCTTGACGAGTTGGGCAATGACTTTCGCATCTTTCACGTCGTTTTTCGTAGGAGAGTTGTCATCCAGCTCTTTACTTCGTTTCACATGCATCGGGTTCACAGTGACACATAGGATGTCATGTGATTGTAAGAAGTAAGCAAGATTCAGCCAATAGTGTCCCGTTGGCTCCATTCCTACGATGACATCTCTTTTTTCATGTTGGTTCATTAACGTTTTTGCCCAATTTAAAAACGTTTGAAACCCTGTTCTTGAGTTTTCAAATACAATGGCTTTTGATATGTCTATTCCCCGATGATCTTGAGCTCTTGCCACTTGTTTGTGTTTCGCGATATCAACGCCAATGATTAATGTTTGTTCAGTGATTTGTCTAATTTTCGAATTTCGGTTATAATTCATATCGAGTCCTCCTTGGTCTATTAGTTAGGGGTCATGGCCATGACACCCTGTATCATACCAAGGGGACTTTTTTTGTTTCAAATCTCATTTTTCTTCATTACAGGAATGCTCACTTACTGAAAAATTGGAAGTAGCCGAGCAGTGGATCGAGAAAGGATATCCGATTACGAAAGTGCTGGAGATTCTGGAAATCAATCGTTCGACCTACTATTATCAACAAAACGGAAAAGTCGAGGAGAAAACAGTAGGTGGGGGACGTCCAATCCCCGGCTACTCTCTGACGAAAATGGGTGAAAAAGTGCCAGACGAGCAAATCCAAGAATGGCTATCTGAGCTTGTCATGGGGGTAGGATTTGCTTACGGATACCGGAAGTTGACGATCCAGATAAGAAGAGACCATCAGCTCATTATCAGTAAGAAAAAGGTTTATCGATTGTGTAAAGAGATGGATTTACTACGTCCACAGCGAGAGAAACGGATTTCTTATCCACGGAAACTCGCTCGGAATCGTATCATTACCGGTTCGAATCAGTTATGGGAAATGGATGTGAAATACGGATATATCGAAGGAGAAGAACGCTTTTTCTTTGTTTTATCGCTTATCGATGTGTATGATCGTTCGGTGATTGATTACCATATTGGACTGAGTTGTTCAGGAAGCGACGCCGTAAAGACGCTACAAAGATCGTTATTCAAGCGTCAGAAATTTGAACAGACCAATAAACCTGTAATTCGTACAGACAACGGCCCACAATTTATTTCACATGTCTTTGAAGCTGCCTGTGAGCGATTTGGAATCGAACATGAACGGATTCCACCGCGGACACCGAATATGAATGCACATATTGAAGCGTTTCATCGTTTACTGGAGGAAGAATGTCTAGGGAGAATGATGTTTGACAGCTATGAAGAGGCTTATCAAGCAGTGATGGAGTACATGAAATTTTATAACGAGCGAAGAATTCATTCTAGTATTCTCGATCTTCCACCGCATGAATTTTACAAAAAAGCGCAAACAGAAGCGTTAATCATCAAAGAAGTTCGCGTATAAGGCAAGAGGATCTCGTCTTCTTGCCAAGAAAAAATGAGAAATTTTAAGAATAACCTAAAATAAGATAGGATGTGTCCAAAATTAGGGGGTCAATCCGTGAATAGCCAATATATGTTCTTTCAACAAAAGAGTTTCTTCCAGACGTAATGATCTTTTGGATCGATTTTTGCGCCACTTGTAGTATCCGGCTTTTGAAACCTCACCAATTTTGAGTAACCATGCAAATGGGTACTTTTTCCGTAGCTCATCAATAATAAGAAACCTTTCCGATTTTAGGACCATTCCTTCCCGTGTAGATTTGGATTGCGCTTTTTTAGGTATTCCACTTGCGCTTTCAAATAAGCATTTTCCTCTTCTAAACTTGAAAAATATTTGCGATTCCACACTCCTCGTTGATCTTCCAAAGACTCGCCATTTCGAACTTTCTTGACCCATTGTGCAATCTGCGCATCACTCTTGATTCCAAAGCGTTCACGGAGCTGTCGATAAGACCAGCCTTCCTCCAATTTCGAACGAATGACTTCACGTTTAAGCTCCTCTGAATAAGACTTAAAGGTTTGTCCTTTTTTAGCCATAAAAAATCCCCTCCCAGGTAGACTCCTAAGAACATCATATCAAATGTTCTCTTTTTTTACTGTCTACCTGTAGGGGATAATACCAAACCATCCTTCGTCAGTGGGAATATACGTGATATCGGCCATCCATACTTCATTTGGAGCCGTTGTTTGGAAGTTCTGTTCCAACAGATTCGCATACACGTTGTAAGGATGATTACTATTGGTTGTCGCCTTGTATTTACGCATCGTAATCGATCTTAATCCTTCTTCACTCATGATGCGAGCCACCGTCTTTTGAGACACACGAATTCCTTGTTTGCGTATTTCTTGCGTAATTTTCGGACTTCCGTAAATCTTACGGGACTTTAGATACTCATTTCGAATCTGTTGAGTGAGTTGTTCTTTTTGTTCTTTCTGTTTAC
This sequence comes from Aeribacillus pallidus, assembly GCF_050478865.1. Lineage (NCBI taxonomy): Bacteria > Bacillati > Bacillota > Bacilli > Caryophanales > Bacillaceae > Aeribacillus > Aeribacillus pallidus. Next base: position 30,123 of record NZ_JBCNBW010000044.1, read on the forward strand.
TTTTCGCCCGCTTAAGCCAGGCGTAATATCCACTTCTTGAAACACCGAGCACTTGACACATCTTCACAACAAGAAATTTATTTCGGTGTTGAAAAATGAAGGCGTAAATTACTTCTGGTTTCTGGTGAAGATGCCTAACGCCTTTTTTAAGATCGCTAATTCCTCCTCCAACTCTTGATTACGGCGGCGTAATTCGATGATTTCTTGATTTTGTGGCTTGACGTTGCCTGAACCTACAAAGCTTGTTCCATTGCTTTCTTTGTATTCTTTGACCCATCGATGAAGAGTGTTGTAAGCCAAACCTAACTCTTTTGCCACTTGGGCGATGGACTTGTCCCCCTCCAAGCATAACTCAACGGCTTGAATCTTGTACTCTTTATCAAATGCTCTCTTTTTCATCATTGGACACCTCGAACCGATTGTAATTAAGTTTATTATAATCTCTCTGTTCTCTGTGTCCACTTTTTAGACTAACATCACATTTCTGGTACGAAGATCATAAGACAGGGAAAAGAGTAGATACCCCTTTACCAGTCTATCCCTTTCTTCTTGCCCTTTTACAGCACTTCCACCTAAGCATTTTCGAATAGTTGGGCGTTTTGGGCTGAAAAGACTAAAAAAACCGTCGGAGAATAACTGGTTTTCTTCTTCATCCGATTGTAAAGTAGTTAAAAAGAAAAATATTGACAATAAAAAATAGTCTGAATATAATAAAAACTGAGAGGTGATTCATATGTCAGAAAATGCTGCAGCAGAAACTCTTAATCTAACAAGAAAGGGCATGGAAACAAGGGAAAAATTATTAAGGGCAGCAGAAAAGGTTTTTGGCAAAAAAGGTTATTATGAAACTTCCGTAGTCAACATTACTCAGGAAGCAGGCGTTGGCCAGGGTACCTTTTATAATTACTTTCAATCAAAAAAGGAAATCTTTGATGCACTAATTCAAATGTACAGCCGAGAATTAAGATTCAAAATAAAAGAGGAAATGAAGGATGCGGAGAATCATGAAAATGCCCAACGAAAGGGATTCCAGGCATTTTTCCGCTGGGTGAAAGACCACCCTGAGCTATACAGCATCGTTCAGCAGGCGGTTGTTGTCGACAAGGATTTATATCGCTGGTATTATGACAAACTTGCTTCCGGGTTTTTAAAAAGTTTGTCATTGGGGGTGGAAGACGGAGAGTTTAAAGATATCAATCTGGAAACCGTGGCGTATTGCCTAATGTCTATCGGACAATTTTTAGGCATGCGCTGGGTGTTTTGGGAAGGACAGGATGTGCCGGAGGAAGTTTTTGATGCCGCGATGACGCTGATCTTTAATGGAATCAAAAAGCCATAAAGGAGATGGGGATTTTATGCAGGGAATCGCTTATTGGATTGAAAAAAGAGCGAGCATTAATCCGGGACGAATTGCAGTTATTACCGATCAGGAACAATTAACTTATAAGGAATTAAATGAAAGAATTCAAAATGCAGCCCTATTCCTATTGAATGAACTGAAAGTGAAAAAAGGAGATCGGATTGCAATAATTTCCCAAAACCGTCTGGAGTATGTCGTTTTGCTGTTTGCCATTGCACGGCTTCAATGCATTGCCGTTCCTTTAAATATCCGTTTGAATATTAACGAACTGATTTTTCAGCTGCAAGACAGCGGAACTTCTATATTAGCTGCGGAAGAGCCGTTTTTTGAAATGGCAAAAAGCATCGAAAAAGAAACCGGGGTTAAGCTGTTTTCCATCGAGAAGCTGAATGATATAAAACAGAAGGAGGCAGAACTGCCTGATGAAGAAATTGATGAGAATGCCCCTTACATTATTTGCTACACCTCGGGAACAACCGGGAAGCCAAAAGGAGCGGTGCTCAGACAAAGCAACATGTACTGGAATGCGATTAACAATATTCTTGCCATTGATTTAACATCCATGGACCGTTCCATGGTGTTGCTTCCGCTGTTTCATATCGGCGGAATTGGCTTATTCGCCTTGCCGACACTATTTGTCGGAGGAACGATCATTATACCGGGAAAATTTGATCCGTACAAAGCCATCGAGATGATTGAAAAACACCAGGCTACGGTTGTGATGGGCGTGCCATCCATTCACCAGGCTTTATTTGACTGCCCGGCGTTTAATGTAGCTGATCTGAGTTCCGTGCGCTGGTTCTACAGCGGGGGCGCCCCATGTCCTCGCGAACTGATTCAAGCGTTTACGGATAAAGGCTATTTATTCGGCCAAGGGTTCGGACTGACTGAAACTTCTCCGACAGTCTTTATGCTGAGCCGGGAAGATGCCCGTAGGAAAAAAGGATCAATTGGAAAACCGGTCTTATTCAGCGAAGTGAAGCTGGTGGATGAGGAAGGAAATGAGGTTAGGCCGGGCGAGGTCGGCAATCTGCTTGTCCGCGGCCCAATTGTTATGAAAGAATATTGGAATAGACCGGAAGCTACAAACGAGGCGATAAAAGATGGCTGGTTCCATACAGGAGATCTGGCACGGACAGATGACGAAGGTTTCTTCTATATTGTGGGAAGGAAGAAAGAAATGATCATATCCGGCGGAGAAAATATTTATCCCCTTGAAGTGGAACAAGTCATCAACCAGCTGCCGGAAGTCAGGGAGGCGGCGGTGGTCGGCATTTCAGATCCGCGCTGGGGGGAAGTTCCGGTTGCTTTTATTGCGAAAAGAGAAGACGCTTCGATAACTGAAGAGGATGTAAAAACTTACTGCTTGAAATTTTTAGCAAAATATAAAGTGCCGAAAGAAATTTATTTCATTGATGAACTTCCGAAAAATGCGACAGGAAAAATCCAAAAAAGCAGCCTGCCAGAAATGCGGGAAAGGGTGAAACAATAATGACAAGATTCACTGAAGGACAGACAGCTTCTTGCAGCAAGACAATTACGGAAGCTGACGTTGTATTGTACGCCGGCTTGAGCGGTGATTTTAATCCGATCCACATTGATAAAGAGTATGCAAAGAATACTAGATTTAAAGAACGCATTGCCCATGGCCTGTTAACTTCCAGTCTCTTGTCACAGCTTTTAGGCATGTATCTACCGGGAAAAGGTTCCATTTATATGGAACAGACTCTTCGTTTTACCGCTCCGGTATATATCGGGGATACAATCACGGCTACAGCCACGGTTCAGGAGTTTATTGAAGAAAAGAACATTATAAAACTATTAACAGAGTGCCGGAACCAGAAGGGTGAGCTGGTGCTAATGGGATCAGCAGTTATGCTTGTGCCAAAGGAAGGAGAGAAAGTATGACAGAGCGAATCGGAATCGAAGAAACAAGTGTTTATTTTCCAAAGGATGTGGAAACCGCAGCCACATTAGCTGAAAAAACAGGCATACCGGAATCGGTCATCATTGAAAAATTTGGTTTGTATGAAAAGCATGTGGCGGATCAGACGATGCATGCATCCGACATGGCAATTGAAGCAGCAAAAAATATTTTGGCAAAGGTTGATCCATTATCCATTGACGTGGTGATTTATTTTGGCAGCCCCCATAAAGATTACTACGTCTGGTCCAGTGCTCCGAAAATTAGCTATGAATTGGGGACTAGGAACGCATATGCCTTTGAAATTATGAACGTAAGCTCCTGCTTTCCGATTGCATTGAAAGTTGCCAAGGACATGCTGAATTCCGATCATTCCATTGAAAACATCTTGCTGGTCGGCGGATGCAAGGAATCGCAAATTCTAGATTACAGCAATAAACGGTCTAGATTTATGTTCAATTTTGCCGACGGGGGAGCGTCTGCACTGGTAAAGAGGGGGGCATCTAAGAGTGAGATTCTTGAAAGCGCTATCATAACAGACGGCTCTTTCCATAATGATGTCCGGGTGCCTGCAGGTGGATCGGTCCATTTTGCCAGCTACGTTACCGTTGAAAACCGCCAGCATTATATTGATGTGACAGATCCTTTAAGCATGAAGGAAAAACTCGATCCGGTATCCATTCCAAACTTTCACAAAGTCATCAAGCAATCTTTGGAAAAAAGCGGGCTTTCGGTTGAGGATATACAGCTGTTGCTGCCGCTGCATACGAAACGATCCATGTTAAGAGAATTACTAGACGGGCTAAATTTGTCTGATGATCAGGCGATATATCTTGATCATTATGGCCATATGTCTGCTTTGGATCCTTGTATCGGACTCCACTTTGCCAGTGAGCAGGGAAAACTAAAGAACGGCGATATCGCAGTGGCAGTAAGCGCTGGCACCGGCTATACCTGGGCAGCTACGGTAATTAAATGGCTGGGGTGATGTCCAATGAAAAAAATCTGGCGATCTTTACTAATATTCGCTATATGCTTCGGCTTTTTGGGGGCGGAAGTTTCTGCAGAAATAGTATATCAAGAGTCTTGGGGTGCTGAGGAGGACAGCGAAGAGCTGTTTCGGAGCCCTGTTGCATTAGCGAAAGACAGCAGCGGGAATATTTATATGACTGATATGGGCAACCATCGGATTATAAAAATGGATTCCTACGGGAACATACTGGCTACATATGGGAAGCTCGGTGATGGTCCCGGAGAGTTTAATATGCCGTTTGGCGTTGCCGTTGACAATGAGGGCAATATATTAGTTGCCGATACAGGAAACTACCGGATTCAAAAGTTTAATGCACAATTCCAGTTTATAAAAAGCTGGGGAACAAAAGGTAAGGAAAACTATCAATTCGGTTTTCCAAGAGAAATAGCCGTTGATCAGGACAACAATTACTATATCACCGATGAATTCAACCATCGCATACAGAAATTCAATTCTGATGGCGAATATCTATTAACTATTGGCGAATACGGAAAAGGAGACGGACAACTGGCATTGCCGCAAGGAATTGCTATAAGCAATAACAACGAAGTTTATGTAGCGGATACTTATAATAACCGGATACAGGTTTTTGATGTAAATGGCCAATTTAAGCGGAAAATTGGCGGACCTAAACCGGGCATGGGACCTTATCAGTTTTACCATCCGAGAGGAATCAATTTTGATCGGGAAACAGGTGCATTCTATGTAGCGGACACGTACAACAACCGCATTATGAAGTTTAGCATGGATAATCTATTTTTGTACCAGACAGGCGTTTTTCCGCTACTTGTTTACCCGAATCAAGTATTGCCTTATGGAGATGGAAATCTATATGTGACAGATACGGGCAACAATCGTCTGGTGAACTTTTTTGAAATGGGTCTTTCTGCAAGCTACATTATGTCTGTTGGCAATGACCGTTGGCACGATAAACAATATGCGGGTCCGTTCGATGCCGAAGTGGATTCGGAAGGAAACATATTTATCTCTGACTCCTTTAATCACAGAATCTTAAAGTATGACTCCGAAGGCGAACTGGTCAGCAAATGGGGCAGCATGTACGGAACGGGGGGTCCGCTTGGCTATGGCAGCTATCCAGGACAATTTTTCGTACCAAGACAAATTGCAATCGATAAATATGACAACGTTTATGTTGCGGATTCAGTCAATCACAGGATTCAAAAGTTTTCAAATTCTGGAGTGCTGCTTGCTTACTATGGATCTTATGGAACGTTAAATGGATACTTCCAATTCCCGACAGGGGTAGCGGTTGACAACAAAGGAAATATTTTTGTCGCTGACTCGGAAAACAACCGGATTCAGAAGTTCAATTCCCTTTTTGTTTTCCAAAAAAGCTGGGGCAAAAAAGGCACAGGCGACGGAGAATTCTTCCAGCCGATGCAGATTGCCATCGACTCCCAGGATAATGTATATGTTGTAGACCGAATCAACAACCGAGTCCAAAAGTTTGATAACAACGGCAATTTTCTTGCAAAATGGGGAACCAATAACGGCAGCGGCAATCTGGATCCATTGGAAAATTGGGGAGAAGGACCGGGAGACTTATTCTTGCCAACAGGTATTGCAATTGACGAAAATGATCTGGTTTATGTAACGGATACATCAAATAATCGCGTGAATGTGTATGACACCAATGGAAGATTTATAGAGCAGTTTGGAAGTTTCAGCGGACATGCGGGAGATTTATTCTCACCGCAAGGCATTGGTTTTACCAATGATGGTGAAATAATAGTCGCCGATGGATTGCTTCACCGCATTCAGTTTTATAAAAATCAAAATAATTAGGGAGGATAGGAAACATGTTCAATAAGAAAAAAGCCGTACTAAAAAGTTTTCTTATTACATGTGTAATCGGGTCGCTCCTATTGACTTCGGCATGCGGAAGCGACAGTTCAAGTTCAGAAAAAGAAAAAGATACAATCAAGATCGGTTTATTGGCTTCTTTAACAGGAGCGCTGGAAGCTTACGGAAAACAAACTGTTCGAGGATTTGAGCTTGGGCTTGACTATGCGACGGACGGAACAGGTGAAGTTGTAGGGAAAAAAATCGAATTTATTGTGGAAGATACAGAAACAAAACCGGATGTTGCTGTGAAAAAGGCTACGAAACTATTGGAAGAGGATGAAGTAGATTTCCTTGTCGGCTCAACCAGTTCCAGCGATACGCTTGCCGTTTTGCCACTGGCAGAAGAATATGAAATAATCATGATCGTGGAGCCAGCAGCTGCCGACAGCATAACAGGCGATAATTTTAACCCATATATTTTCCGGACCGGACGAAACTCTTCTCAAGATGCAGTTGCAGGTGCAGCTGCGATTGCTGGAGAAGGCGTTAGAATTGCAACGTTAGCGCAGGACAATGCTTATGGGCGGGATGGTATCGCAGCCTTTATTGAAGCAGCTAAAGAACGCAGGGCGGAAATTGTGGCTGAAGTTTATGCGGACCCGAATGCAACCGATTTTACAGCCAATATTCAAAGTGCCATCAGCGAAAAACCGGATTACTTGTATATCGTCTGGGCAGGCTCCAACGCGCCGTGGAAACAATTAAAAGATATGAAGGTTCAAGAGCAGGGAATAAAAATTTCAACGGCCGTACAGGATATTGCATCGCTGAAAACCATGGATGCATTAATCGGCATGGAAGGCTATTCGATTTATTATCATACACTTCCGGATAACGAAATCAATGACTGGTTGGTGGAAGAACATAAGAAACGGTTTGACGGCGAAATTCCGGATCTGTTTACTGCCGGAGGCATGACGGCAGCCATCGCCATTGTAGAAGCCTTAAAGAAAACGGAGGGAGACACGGATGCTCAGCTGTTGATTGAAACAATGGAAGGCATGGAATTTGATTCCCCAAAAGGCAAAATGAAATTCCGTGAAGAAGACCATCAGGCTTTACAAAGTCTCTATTCGATAACTCTGGAAAATCAGGAAGGCGTTGACCATCCGGTTCCGGTGTTGATCCGCGAATTGGATATGAACGAAACCGAGCCGCCGATTCGAAATCAATAAAGCGAGAGGAGAATCTTGTATTCTCCTCTTTATGAAAATTAGGAAGGGGGCGCAAGGCTTGGAGGCTTTATTGGAGACTCGCAATCTTTCCATTTCATTTGGCGAACAGGAAGTAATCCGGGATGTCAATTTTAAGGCGCCTAAGGGAAAATTTTTGTCCATCATCGGGCCGAACGGGGCAGGAAAAACTACTTTATTCAACCTGCTGAGCGGACAGCTCGCGCCGACAAAGGGAGAGATTTATTTCAAAGGACAAAACATTACCAATTTATCAGTGGCAGAGAGAGCACGAATGGGGATGGGTAGATCTTTTCAATTAACAAATATTTTTCCGGAATTGACGGTTCTTGAAAATGTCAGACTTGCTGTCCAGTCGCAAAGAAAAGATTTTTACAGCATTTTACCAAAACCTGCCAAATATCGCAAACAGCTTGAAGAAGCAAGAAGGCTACTTGATATGGTGTTTTTAAAGGAAAAAGAGGACTATTTAGCTATAAATTTAACCCATGGGGAAAAACGAAAACTGGAGATTGCCATGCTTTTAGCCTTGAAGCCCAATCTGCTTCTGCTTGATGAACCGACAGCAGGAATATCGGTGGAAGAAGTTCCGGCGATTTTGGAAGTGATTGAAAATATCAAAAAAGATTCAGAGAATACCATTGTTTTAATTGAACACAAAATAGAAATGGTACTTGCTTTGTCGGATTATCTTGTAGTCCTATTCAATGGGGAATTGTTGGCAGAAGGAGAACCGGGTGTAATTATGCAGGATGAACGTGTGCAAAATGCTTATTTAGGGGGACTTTCACATGCTGCGAGTGGAAAATCTTGAAACCTATATTGATCAATTTCATATTTTGCAAGGTGTCACTTTCGAGGTAATAGAAGGAACCATTACTGTTTTATTCGGGAGAAACGGGGCAGGAAAGTCTACAACACTTCGAACGATCATGGGATTTTACCCTGTTTCGGAAGGTGTTGTTTACTATAAAAATGAAAAGCTGAATGGTCTCCCAACTCATGTGATTGCCCGGAAAGGAATCGGATATGTACCGGAAGATCAGGGTATTTTTCAACATTTAACGGTGGAAGAAACTTTTGCGCTGGCAAAAAAGGAAAAAGACCCTGAAGGAGAGGCAAAGGCTGAATGGATGCTGGAGATTTTTCCGGATTTAAAGAAATACTGGCATAAAAAAAGCGGCTATTTAAGCGGAGGTCAGAAACAAATGCTTGCCATTGCCAGGGCGTATATTAACAGCAGCGGCCTGCTTTTAATTGATGAGCCCAGCAAAGGGCTATCCCCGCTGATGGTTGAAAAACTAATGGAATCGATCGTACAAATGAAAGAAAAAACTACCATTTTGCTCGTTGAACAAAATTTCTTTATGTCCAACCACATAGGTGATTACTATTACATGATGGACGATGGGAAAATTGTCCATCAAGGGTTTATGAATGATTTGAGGGAGGATAAAGAAACGGCAAGGAAGTATTTGGGAATATCCTGATCATGTGAGGGGGAGTAATTTGAATACGTTGCTGAATCTTTTGATCAACGGTCTCTCGACAGGTATGCTGATCTTTCTTTTAGCATCGGGTCTTACGCTTATTTTCGGACTTATGAGTGTCTTAAACTTTGCCCATGGAGGTTTTTTTGCATGGGGCGCCTTTTTAGGGGTATGGCTCTTTACAGTTACCGGCAACTTTTTGCTGTCCTTTATCGCTACGGTGATAGGCGGCATGGTGCTCGGCTGGATTGTTGAAAAAATATTAATCCGGCCGGTTTATGGCAATCACATTCGGCAGCTTCTTGTAACCTTAGGCGGAATGCTTGTACTGATTGAGTTGCTGCGTGTGTTTTGGGGCTCGAATCCCATTCGCGCTGGCCTGCCCAAATGGCTTGAAGGTAGCATAGATGTTGGCGGTGTGATTTTTATCAAATACCGTTTGTTTGTAATTCTTGTCGGGCTGGTTATTTACGTTATGATTTTGCTTCTATTAAATAAAACGAAAATCGGGATTATGATCCGCGCAGGCGTGGACAACAGAGAAATGGTACAGGCGCTTGGCATAAATATTAAAGGCGTTTTCTCCTTTGTGTTTTTGCTGGGAGCGGGAATGGCCGCTTTGGGCGGATTTTTGCTGGGGCCATATTCCGGCGTGATTTTTGCTGATATGGGAATGCAATATGCGGTATTAGCATTTATTGTCGTTATTATTGGCGGCCTGGGAAGCATTCAGGGGGCAGCCGTTGCCTCAATCATTGTCGGCTTGGCAGGCGCATATACCGCTTATTACTACCCTGATCTGTCCCTTGCTGTAAATATGTTATTGCTTATTGTTATTTTATTGCTCAGGCCGTCCGGACTTTTAGGAGAAAAGGGGGGAGTCTAAAGTGGCTTTAGCAAAATATAATCGTTTTTCACTCATCGCCGGCATAATCGCAATTCTTTTCTTAAGCATCTTCCCTTTCATAAATGATTCCCGCAGCATGCTCATTTTATTTACGCAAATCTTTATCTTTGCTATTTTTGCGATGAGTTATGATATTCTTTTAGGTTATACCGGTATCGTCTCCTTTGGTCATTGCCTATTCTTTGGCATCGGGGCTTATAGCACGGCGATTATACTGAATGCCAATGATAATACAATAGGATTTTTCCTTCTCGGCATCGCTATTGCTGTTATTGCAGCTGTGTTAATCAGCTTCTTAATCGGAATGCTGTCGTTAAGGCTGCAAAGTCATTTTTATGCTATGCTTACCTTGGGATTTTCTGAATTATTTCTTATTATTGCAGAAAAATGGAGATCGATGACGCAGGGGGGTGACGGATTTACCTTCCAGGTGCCGGAATTTTTGAGAGACCGGTTTACTTTTTACTTTTTTTCATTAATCAGCCTTGTTCTTATCTATATTTTGCTTCGTACTTTCACTTCTTCATCTGTTGGAAAAGTATTAAAAGCGATTTCGCAAAATCAAAAGCGAACAGAAGCCCTTGGTTTTAAAGTTCTTCATTATAAAATTATCGCAAGCGTCATAGCCGGGGTGGTGGCCGCATACAGCGGAGCTTTATATGCAGTGACCCTTCGCTTTGTGAATCCGTCGGTCTTCTCCATTGAAACCACATTAGATGCGCTTCTTATGACAATGATCGGCGGCGTCGGTACTTTGTTTGGGCCAATTTTAGGCAGCGGAGCGGTTGAATTTATTCAGCACTATTTATCGGAGCTTGGGACCGAGTATTCGATTTTTGAACGATGGCCGATTTTCTTAGGTCTTCTCTATATAATTGTTATTTTAGGTTTTCCTAAAGGCATTGCCGGCACTTTCAAAAGCACTGTTATAAAGCGAAAGGAAAACCGGAAAGAGAAGGAAGGATTATTAAAACATTCAGCATAAATCAGCAAATTATAAAGATTCCAGTATTTCAGGCGTCGCTGTTGCCAAAGCAAAATGATTGCTTAATGGCTGCATCCGGCGCCTAGGTCGCTGATTAAGGATGAAATTGAAAAAAGTGATGCTATTGTCATAAATTTCGTTACGAAGTGTTTGATTTAGAAAACGGGGTACCGACCTATGCCTATGAATTAGATCAAGCTGTTCAAGATGGATATTTAGTTGATTATCGTACGATTGAAACAAAATTAAAGTTTCTTGAAGAAGGTAATCATTATGATGATTTATCTGATGAAGAAAAAGAACAGTATGAAGAAACATTTGATGATGAAATTGGCGAAGATATTGACAGCGCTGCGTTAAACGAATGGTTATTTAATGACGATACGATTGATACCGTGCTTTTATATGTGTATCTTTTAGAATTATATGATAGTCGGTTGCCATAAATAACATATACCCATAGAGTCTAATATGTGCCAAGTTAAACTTCCCGAAAGAATATTCTTCTGGACTAGCCTTGGCTTCAATGGGATAGGTGCCTGTCACCGCTCGAGAGAAGTCACTCAGCCCTTGGCTATGTATCGCCATGCGAATTTGAGGCTGCTTATTACGCTAATCAGAGAAAAGTAGCTGCATAAATTCAGTTTCTGTGTTTAACGTGTCTGTTTTCTTGACATAATACCATGTCGAAGATTGTTAAAATTTCAGAAAAAGAGAGCTCGTAATCACTCGGCTCTCTTTTTTCAGAAAATTCTGTTTAGAATCTTGATTTTTCCCCCTTCATTCCGCTTTAATAAAATCGTATCCACCTATCTCCTCTCAAAAATTTCCCCGAAAGGATGGTCTCCAATAACAGAAGAATACCTCGATTTGAAAATGTATTTTATGTTTAAGTAGCTGTTCGGCCACCCAAGCCGAAAGCGAATTACGATCGCGTTTTTGAACGGGATTTTAAACCACACGGGCCGCGATAGGATTGTCGATGTGCAATATGAAAACACCGAGCTTTCAAAAGAGACGGTATTGATTTGTTTAAAATGACATCATTTTTCATAAACCGACCCGCTTTCATTAATGTTTCGCAAGATTTCCGTGCGTTCTTCATTCAATTTTGCGTACATCTTCAAGGCTCTCCATTCATATTCTGCTTTTTTCTGTTCATTTGGACAATAGATGACTTTGCCGAAACTGACCACTTGCGCCTGAAACACAGTGCTTGCTTGTTTGAGGTCCACAAGATCGACGTCCCGGTGCAGTCTGGATGCCAATTCTTGCGCAACCATAAATCGTTCATAATGATCCAATTGTTTTTGGTCGCTGAGAAAAGCGATATCAATGTCGCTGTCTTGATGAACATGTCCTGTAACCGTTGATCCAAACAAATAAATCAAATATGGGGACACCGTTTCGGTCAACACTTCAATGATGATTGGCTCGATCTGTTCAGTCAACACCGTCCCTCCTTTTCTTTACCGCAATCCGGGCCATTTTCTTTCATTATATTACTTTTTATTTCCTGCCTCAAACTTTGGTAAAACTATAGTTTAACGAAAAATTCTCCTCAAGTTTTTGGCTTAAAAGTGAGAGCCCCTTAGCCTGGTGTTTCATAACTGGGATTGATGCCTGTCACCACGCGAAAAATCAAAATAAATTCGTTACGATGGTGTATTCCCCCATCTTTTTAAAAAATGACAATAACGTTTGCGACAAAATGACATTTACTTTTCGTTGAACCTTATTTGAAAGCGCTTTAATATGAAAACAGGAAAGTTAGTATAGTAAAAAAGGAGGATGACAATTAATGGTTCACGAAAAGGACAATCAATCAAGTGTACGTGTTAAAATACAACGATTTGGCAGTTATTTAAGCGGAATGATTATGCCTAATATTGGGGCGTTTATTGCATGGGGCTTTATTACTGCGTTGTTTATTCCGACAGGCTGGATTCCGAATGAAGCATTTGCCAAGCTTGTCGGTCCGATGATTACGTACTTATTGCCATTGTTAATCGGGTATACAGGCGGTAAGATGATTTATGATGTTCGCGGAGGCGTCGTCGGTGCAACAGCGACGATGGGGGTTATTGTCGGTGCTGATATTCCGATGTTCCTCGGTGCGATGATTATGGGACCGCTCGGCGGTTACTTGATCAAGAAATTTGACCAGCTCATCCATGGAAAAGTTAAACAAGGTTTTGAAATGCTAGTCAACAACTTCTCTGCCGGAATCATCGGCGGGATTTTAACGTTAGTAGCATTTAAAGGAATCGGACCAGTCGTTTTAGGACTGAACAAAACGTTAGCTGCTGGTGTTGAGTTCATTGTTAATCACAAAATTTTACCGTTAGCGAATATCTTTATTGAACCTGCGAAAGTCTTATTTTTAAATAACGCAATCAACCACGGAATTTTGAGTCCGCTTGGAATCGAGCAAGCGGCGGAAACAGGGAAATCGATTTTATTCCTATTAGAAACAAATCCTGGTCCGGGTCTTGGTATTTTGCTTGCTTATTGGCTGTTCGGAAGAGGTAATGCCAAACAATCGGCTCCTGGTGCGGTAATCATTCATTTCCTTGGCGGTATTCACGAAATTTACTTCCCATACATCTTAATGAAACCGATCTTAATTTTAGCGGCGATGGCTGGGGGCGTAAGCGGCGTATTAACGTTTACACTTTTCGATGCAGGACTTGTAGCGGTTCCATCTCCGGGAAGTATTTTCGCCTTGTTAGCGATGACGCCTAAAGGAAACCATCTTGGCGTATTGGCAGGGGTTATTGTGGCAGCAGCAGTATCCTTCCTTGTCGCATCTATTTTCTTAAAAGCTGCAAAAAATAATGAAGAAGAGGAAGACTTGAGCAAGGCGACAGAAAAAATGCAGCAATTAAAAGGGAAAAAGAGTGAGGTTGCGGCTGCGCTGCAAACAGAAGCAACCATTCCAACCAAAGTGAAGAAAATTGTGTTTGCATGTGACGCGGGAATGGGTTCAAGCGCTATGGGAGCTTCGATTTTACGAAATAAAGTACAAAAAGCCGGATTGGATATTGAAGTTACGAATACAGCGATCAACCAGCTTCCGGAAGATGCGGATATTGTCATTACGCATAAAAATTTAACAGAGCGCGCGAAGGAGAAACGGCCAAACGCTTATCACGTTTCGGTTGAAAACTTCCTCAATAGTCCAAAATATGACGAGTTAATTAACAGTTTAAAAGAAAAGAACGAATAGAGAGCAGCCCCCACTTGTTGGGGGTACATGTTATTTAAAAATGGCAACATATAAATGGATGAAAATGAATTTTCTATTTGTTGTCATAAACCAATTATCAATCTAAAATTTCCATTGAAAGGGCAAAATGGTTGCTCGAATGGGACGGGTGAAGAAGAGATGTATATATCTGCAAGAGAAAGAAAAATCCTCGATATGTTGTTGGCTCATGATCAGGGAATTCCGGTAAGGGTGCTTGCGGAGCAGCTGAATGTAAGTAACCGCACGGTTCACCGGGATTTAAAAGGGGTAGAGCGCATTTTAGAAGAATTTCATTTGCAGCTTATCAAAAAATCAGGCTTCGGCATCCAAATAGCTGGAGATGATCACAACAAAAAAGAGCTGCAAAAACATCTTTTCCACTTGTCCCAAACTGAATACACGCCGGAAGAGCGCCAAACCATTGTCCTGATCACTTTATTGGAGGCGACCGAGCCTGTTAAGCTTTTAGCTCTTGCCAATGATTTAAACGTCACCGTCGCGACCATTAGCCATGATTTAGATAAAATCAGCGAATCCCTTGAAAAATACGGGCTTTCTCTTATTCGAAAAAGAGGATACGGCGTTGAAATTGAGGGTTCTGAATCGGCGAAACGCAGGATGATGAGCGAGTTATTATTCCATCATTTCGGCGAATATGAATTTCTTTCATTCATGAAAGAATCGATTCAAAAAAGATCAGCGGAAACGCTCAATTCCGTGACGGAGAAACTCCTCGGACTCGTTGATCAGAAAACGTTAGTAACGATTGAAAAGCAAATTGATGAAATCCAAGACGAGCTTCCTTATACGATTGCGGACAGCTCGTATGTAGCCTTAGTTGTCCACCTGGCCTTGGCGGTGGAGCGGATTATTCAAGGGGAATCGATCAATTTTGATCCGCAATACTTACAAACGATCCGCGGAACGAAGGAATTCGAAATGGCCGAAAAAATTGCCCGATCGCTGGAACATGCCTTCCGAATCACGATACCGGATGAAGAAATTGGTTATATTACGATGCATTTAATGGGGGCGAAACTTCGGGATCGTCAAGGCTACATGTTAGAGGAAGCAAGTTTTGAAGTGGGAATCAAAGCACAAGAATTGATTCGCTTTGTCAGCGATGAACTGAACGTCGATTTAACGAACAACGATCCTTTATTTCAGGATTTAGTCGTTCATTTAAAACCGGCGATTTACCGCATTGAACATAACATGGGGATTGCCAATCCGCTTTTATCAAAAATCGTTCAAGACTATCCTGAGCTTTTTTCAATGTTAGAAAAAGGCGTCAAAAAAGTATTCCCTGATCTGACGGTCCCAAAGGAGGAAATCGGTTATTTAGTTTTGCACTTTGCCTCCGCTCTTTTACGAGAAAGGAAAGGGATCCACGCCTTAGTCATCTGTTCAAGCGGGTTAGGCACGGCCAAAATCTTAGCAACGAGATTAAAAAAAGAAATTCCGGATATTGTACGCATTCAGCATACATCTGTCCTGGAATTAAAAGATGTGGATACGGATCAATTTGATCTCATTGTCTCGACTGTGCCGCTGAACAACTTTACGGGTCATTATTTTGTCGTGAGCCCGATCCTTCAAGATACGGAAATTTCAACGATTAAAAAGTTCCTTGAAAATCGACGAGTGAAAGCTCCAAAGGAACAAGACCAACAACGGACGGAAGGTGCTGAGAGAGTTGTTGAAAAGCTCAGCTCCGTTCAAAAAATGAGCGAAACCATCGTCCATATTTTGAAGGGGTTTACTTTACAAAAATTAGAGACCGAATCTGTCCAGGATGCCCTGGCTGAATCGTGCCGACAGCTGTATCAAAAAGAGGTTATCAGCGATCAGGAACAGGTTCTGACGTATTTGATTAACAGGGAAAAAATAGGGGGATTAGGCATACCGGATACTCCCTTTGCTTTGTACCATACACGGAGTCCGGCGATTACGGTTCCTTCCTTTACCATCTATACGTTAGCGAAATGGCAAACGGTAACCGGCATGCATCAAGAGGAGATGAAGATGAACACGATCTTGCTTCTCTTAGCACCGGAATCTGCGCCTCAAGAGATGCTGTCGGTGTTAAGCCACATAAGTTCATTAATTATTAAAGATGAGGAGAGCATCGCTGTATTTTCATCAGGAAGTTATGAAAAGATTTATTCATTTTTAAGCTACCAGCTGGAGAAATATTTTTACGAACAAATTCAACATCATAAGGAGTGAATCAGCATGTCAATGGCAGTATTGAAAAAAGAAAATATTGTATTGCGTGCAAACGCTGCAGATAAAACAGAAGCGATCCGTTTAACGGGAAACATTTTAGTCGAACAAGGGTATGTGGAACCTTCTTATGTTGATAAAATGTTCGAACGGGAAGAACTGACATCCACGTATATGGGGAACTTTGTTGCGATTCCTCATGGTACGGAGGATGCGAGAAGCCTCGTCAAGCATGCGGGCATTTCTGTCGTCCAAGTACCGGACGGGGTAGATTTCGGCGACGGAAATATCGCAAAAATTTTAATTGGAATTGCCGGAAAAGACAATGAACACTTAGAAATTCTTTCGAAGATTGCGATTGTTTGTTCAGAGGAAGAAAATATTCAAAAACTCATCGAAGCAGCAAGCGAAGAGGATATCATCCGCCTTTTAAGCGAGGTGAACTAACATGTTGGCTGTCCATTTTGGTGCAGGAAATATTGGGAGAGGATTTATTGGCAGCTTGCTTTCCCAATCAGGTTATGAGGTTGTTTTTGTCGATGTCAATGATGAAGTCGTCCGCTTGTTAAATGAGAGAAAAGAATACCGGGTTCTCATCGCGGATGAATCCGGCAAAGAGGAAATCATTCGAAACGTATCCGCTGTGAATAGCCAAACAGAAAGTGACAAAGTCATTCATTATTTAACAGAAGCAGATTTAGTAACCACAGCGGTCGGACCGAATATTTTGCCGATCATCTCATCTACCTTAGCGGAAGGACTTCGCAAAAGACTATCCGTCAATCAAAAACCGTTAAATATTATTGCTTGTGAAAATATGATCGGCGGAACCACCTTCCTGAAGGAAAAAGTGTTTGAAAAAATTTCAGATGAAGAAAAAAGTTTATTCGAAAGAAACTATGGTTTTCTGGATTGCGCCGTCGACCGCATCGTTCCGAACCAAAAAAACAGCGATCCGCTGGCTGTCACAGTCGAGCCGTTTTTTGAATGGGTGGTCGAACAAAAGAATGTCGTTGGAGACATTCCAAACGTGAAAGGCATGCAGCTTGTGGATGATTTATTGCCTTATATTGAAAGAAAGCTTTTTACCGTCAATACCGGGCATGCGATGGCTGCTTACTTAGGATATAACAAAAAGCTTCAAACAATTAAAGAAGCGATGGATGATAAGGAAATTTACTTTGATGTACAACAGGCACTCAACGAGTCAGGCGCTGTACTCGTGAAAAAGTACGGATTTAATGAAAATGAACATAAGAAATATATAGAAAAAATTATTCATAGATTTACAAATCCATCTATTTCAGATGAAATCGTCAGAGTCGCACGTTCACCGATTCGCAAAGTAGGAGCGAATGACCGCTTAATGAAACCGGCCAAGCAATATTACGACCTATTCAAAGAAGTACCGGCCGGTTTGACAAAAGGAATTGCCGCGCTCTTATTATTTGATTACAAAGACGACCCTGAAGCAATCGAACTGCAAGAAACAATAATGAAAGCTGGCATCGAGGGAGCCCTATCTCAATATGCGCAATTAGAAAAAGACCATCCTCTTGCCGATGCGATTATTAAATATGTTGAAGGGTTAAGAGAAACAAAGTAAATGGGATCAGTTTGTGTTTAGTAAGAAGGAATCAGAGGACAAAACACTCTGGTTCCTTTTTCTTTTCTCATATTTTCATATTGTCTTAGAAACGCCGAAATATCATTTCCTTATGTTATGGGGAGACAGCAGTTGTTTATGTGAAGGAGAATTTATTTTCATCACGAATTTCATAATTTTGATGATCCTAAAGTAGAAGCAATTTTAAAAGGAGATATCCATTTATGATCGAACGTTATTTTTAAAAAGTGACCGAGCGGCTCAAACTCGTTTTAAAAAATGAAAAAGAAAAAATAATAAAGGTGGCTTATGCCGTAAGCGAAGCAATTCAGAAGGGTGGTATTATTCAATTATTCTGATGCGGCCATTCACACATTTTAGCAGAAGAAGTGTTTTATCGCGCTGAAGGTCTTGTACCGATTAAACCAATATTTGTTGAACCCCTAATGCTTCATGAAGGTGCTGTTCGTTCATCGATGTTGGAATGGGAAAACAACTCTGCTCAAGAGTTTATTGCCGACGAGGATATTCGCCCAGAGGACGTTTTCTTTGTTTTGTCCACATCAGGACGCAACCCCGTTCCCATTGATGTTGCCTTGATTAATCAATTTGAGAAAATTATTGCCTTTCCCACACATTCCCCAGAACAAACTCATTGCATATGGATATTTTTCCATCAAATTTTGGAAATCTCACCTATTAACAAAACACAGTCTCTCATTACTTTTAAAAACTATAAACAGCTGCAATTAAATATTTCCTTTCATACGCTTCATGAACAGTGAAAGAAAGCGACAATTTGCATTACCCGTTTTTGTTACCCATCACAATTTTCTTTTTGGATAAATCCAAAACAGAAAAAGATAAAAAAGGAAAAAATTTTGTTAATTAACTCTAACCCGAATATCCATATAAATTTTAAAATGGTGTAAATCAATGATATTTGACTAATATCCATGATGACAAAGCCCTTAATGTGATTATGAAACGAGAAATGATAATAGAAGAAAACCCCTATCTATGGACATTAAAATATAGAAGTTCTTTGTGGAGCAAAAGTATTTAGTAGCGAGTATTTTTAAAATTTAATTCAAAAATTAGCAAAAGTGGTTGAGTCTAGCTAAATTAACCTAATATCATTAATTCCTCGTAGCATTTTCTCTTTCCTAAATACCTATAATAATACCTAGGTACAAGAAAATAATAAAGAGTTATAGATTAAATTTTATCAAAGTAGACTCACCTTTCTTTCTTAGGTTTTTAGTATTTTTACCAATAGTTACCAAAGTGATATGATCCCCTTATAGTAGACAGAAAAAAGAAAGCACATTAATCTGTCTACTATGGAGGGGATTTTTTCTATGGGGAAAATACGAAAAACATATGATGTAAAGTTTAAAAAGAAAGCTGTGGATCTATATAAAATAGAGGGCATGGGCTACAAATCGGTGGCTAAAGAGTTAGGGATTGATCATACCATGGTACGTCGATGGGTAGAACACTATGACAAAGAAGGAATGAACGGTCTGGAGGAAAAACGCAGGAAGGCAAAAGGTCTAGGAAAAGGAAGACCGAGAACTCGTCCAGAAGATCCTGAAACGAAAATCTAGCGTCTTGAAGCGGAAGTAGAAATGCTAAAAAAGCTCTTAAAAATGTGAAAGGGGGAATGGAAACCGTACCAACTCATAAGAAGTTCGCCCTCATTCATGAAATGGCTGGTAACCATATTTCTATTCAAGAATTATGTAAGATTGCAGGCGTGTCTCGAAGTGGATATTACAATTGGGTAAAACGGCAGAAACACCCTTCTCAAAAGCAATTAGAAGACGAGCAGTTAAAGAAAAAAATCGAAGAGTGCCATAAAAAACTGAAAGGAATCACCGGGTATCGGAGAGTCAAAGTCTGGCTTAAGAGAAAATACAAACTGAATATCAACCATAAACGCGTACAAAGGTTGAAGAAAGAGATGGGAATTCGTGC
>NZ_JBCNBW010000045.1:0-10452 GCF_050478865.1 Aeribacillus pallidus
ACTTGACAGGGTTATGTGCAAGCAGTTCTCCTTTTTTATTATTTATTAGCAGATTCAATCACTTCGCGCACGGCGGAGCGATCGTATGTAAGACGGCTTCCATCGCCACATTTAATGACGATTTTATCTTCGTCTAACGAATCAATGATTCCATGTAAACCACCGATTGTAACGATCTTATCTCCTTTTTGCAAATTGTTTTGCATATCTTGAATCGCCCGTTGTCGTTTTTGTTGCGGACGAATTAAGAGGAAGTAAAAGATCGCAATCATTAGTAAAAACGGAAGTAATTGGTATATCAATTCCATCTTTCTGTTCCCTCCTTTCAGGGTTAAATTAGAAATTTTTTGCGTTCGGACGATTAAATCCGTAGCGTTCAAAAAATTCTTCTCTAAAGTCACCAAGACGATCCTCGCGAATCGCTTGTCTGACTTGCTCCATTAATTTTAACAGAAAATACAGATTATGATAAGTCGTCAAACGAATTCCAAACGTTTCGTTACATTTAATTAAGTGACGAATATAGGCTCTAGTATAGTTTTTACATACGTAACAATCACAATTTTCATCTAACGGTCTAAAGTCACGCGCATATTGTGCATTTTTTACGACTAACCGTCCATTGCTTGTCATTAACGTTCCGTTACGAGCAATCCGTGTTGGAAGTACACAGTCAAACATATCAATTCCGCGAATCGCTCCATCAATTAATGAGTCCGGAGACCCTACTCCCATTAAGTAACGAGGCTTATTCGCAGGCAGTAACGGAGTAGTAAATTCTAATACACGATTCATCACTTCTTTTGGTTCACCGACAGACAACCCGCCAACAGCATAACCAGGAAAGTCTAAGGAGACTAAATCTTGGGCGCTTTGACGGCGTAAATCTTCGTATTCTCCCCCTTGGACAATTCCAAACAATCCTTGGTCGTTTGGACGTTGATGGGCTTTTAAACAGCGTTCTGCCCAACGAGACGTTCGTTCAACGGATTTTTTCATATAGTCGTAGGTGGCTGGATATGGAGGACATTCATCAAACGCCATCATTATATCTGACCCAAGTGCATTTTGGATTTCCATTGCTTTTTCAGGAGATAAAAATAATTTGTCTCCGTTTAGATGGTTACGGAAATACACCCCTTCTTCCTCAATTTGACGGAAATCGCTTAAGCTGAATACTTGGAAACCGCCGGAATCAGTTAAAATCGCTTGATCCCAGTTCATGAACGAATGAAGTCCACCCGCTTCTTTGATGATGTCATGTCCTGGACGCAGCCATAAATGATACGTATTGCTTAAAATAATGCCCGCTCCAATTTCTTTTAATTCTTCCGGTGACATCGTTTTCACGGTCGCCAATGTACCAACGGGCATGAACATTGGGGTTTCGTACGTTCCGTGTGGCGTGTGAATGCGACCTAACCGAGCCCCCGTCTGTTTACACGTTTTAATGAGTTCATATCGTATTGCTGTCACTTCGTACTTTCTCCTTCCAACGATTAAATAATAAGCATGGCATCTCCAAAGCTAAAAAAGCGATACTTTTGTTTCACTGCTTCTTCATACGCTCGGAGCACGTTTTCACGTCCAGCTAGTGCGCTTACTAACATAACGAGTGTTGATTTAGGGAGATGAAAATTTGTAATCATCCCATCGATGGCCCGAAATGTAAACCCAGGATAAATAAATATATCCGTCCATCCGCTCTGGGCTTTAAATACTCCATCATGATCACGCGCAATCGTTTCTAGCGTTCGTGTGGACGTCGTACCGACTGAAATAATTCGACCGCCTTTTTGCCTTACTTCATTTAGTAATTGGGCGGTTTCTTCCGACATTTGATAAAACTCGGCATGAATTTCGTGCTCTGTCACATCATCCACACTGACTGGACGAAACGTACCTAGCCCCACATGCAGGGTAATAAACGCTAAATGAACCCCAATGGCCTCAATTTCTTTTAGCAGTTCTTTCGTAAAGTGTAATCCAGCCGTTGGAGCTGCTGCCGATCCCCGTTCACGAGCATAAACCGTTTGATACCGATCACGATCTTCCAACTGCTCTTTAATATAAGGCGGAAGCGGCATTTCTCCTAGGGCATCAAGAACTTCATAAAAAATTCCTTCGTATGTAAACTGCAATATCCGACCACCGTGCTCTTTCATACCGACACAAGTGGCTTTCAACATTCCGTCGCCAAACAAAATGACGGTTCCTTCTTTTACTCGTTTCGCAGGTTTGACTAACGTTTCCCAACAATCGTTGTCCTCTTGCTTTAATAATAGGACTTCAATTTTCGCCCCCGTTTCCTCTTTGACACCAAATAATCGTGCCGGGAGTACTTTCGTATCATTTAGTACTAAACAATCCCCAGGACGTAAATAGTCACTAATATGTTTAAAAATATCGTGCTTTATCTCACCCGTTTGCTTATTAAGGACCATTAATCGACTATCTGCCCGATTCTTTAACGGTGTTTGCGCAATAAGTTCTTCCGGTAAGTAAAAATCAAACAAATCTACTTTCAATGCTGTCACCCTTACGTAAAAGTTATTTGAACTTTCCTAGAAAATAGAACACGAGAGATAATAATACACTTAACAAGATGGACGTCATAATGGGAAAATAAAACGTCGTATTTCCTTTTTTTATTAAAATGTCCCCTGGTAATTTGCCAATTTTAATAAACTGGGCTAAAAAACCGATGACAAATATCAATACACCGATAAACATGAGCATTTTTGGAAGATTCATCGTTCATTTGGCACCTCCATTTGAAAATGACGGTACACTTGTTCTGTCACCATCCGCCCACGAGGGGTGCGTTGCAAAAAGCCAATTTGAAGTAAGTATGGTTCGTACACGTCCTCAATCGTATGGGCTTCCTCTCCAATCGTAGCGGCAATCGTTTCTAGACCAACCGGGCCGCCACGAAACTTTTCAATAATTCCCTTTAACAACTTATGATCAATGTGGTCAAGTCCAAGTCGATCGACTTGTAATAAGGTGAGTGCTTCATTCGCTAAAGCAAGTGTAATTTTTCCATCTCCACGAACTTGAGCGTAATCACGGACGCGACGTAACAAACGGTTCGCAATCCGTGGTGTCCCACGTGAACGCCGAGCAATCTCTTCCGCTCCTTGCCTTTCAATGTCTGCCCCGAGGATATCGGAAGTGCGCTCGACAATTTGGGTTAGTTGTTCCACCGTATAATATTCTAACCGACTCAACACTCCAAATCGGTCACGCAATGGCGCTGAAAGAGCACCAGCGCGAGTCGTCGCCCCAATTAACGTAAACGGAGGAAGGTCAAGGCGTACCGAGCGGGCACTTGGGCCTTTTCCGATTACAATATCTAAACAAAAATCTTCCATCGCGGGATAAAGTACTTCTTCTATGGAGCGATGCAGACGATGGATTTCATCAATAAAAAGCACATCCCCTGGCTCTAACGATGTTAAAATGGCTGCTAAATCACCAGGGCGCTCAATGGCTGGACCGGACGTGGTTTTAATGTTGACGCCCATTTCATTCGCAATGACGGTAGCTAAAGTGGTTTTTCCAAGTCCTGGTGGACCGTAAAGTAACACATGATCGAGCGTTTCTTTTCGCATTTTTGCCGCTTCAATAAATACTTCTAAATTGGACTTTACTTTATCTTGGCCGATATATTGTGCTAACCTTTGAGGGCGTAAGCTTTGTTCAAACCTTTGCTCCATCGCTTCCGCTTCCGTCGAGACAAGGCGCTCGTCCATTCCGATCCCCCCTTTACTTTAAAAGTAATTGCAACGCTTTTTTAATAAATTCATCCGTAGATAACGATTCTTGCTGCAATGTTGGTGTAATCTTTTTAATTTCTTTTTCTGAATAGCCTAGCGCTTTTAACGCTAGCAGGGCTTCTTCCAGTTCGGTTTGCTCTTGCTTCTTTTGATCGAGCTTTTCTACATTAAACAAGTTTGGTACAAAATCAGGAACAACTTCCGCTAATTTCCCTTTCAAGTCCAATATCATTTGCCGTGCCGTCTTTTTCCCTACACCAGGAAACTTCGTTAAAAAGGCTTCATCTTCCTCTTCAATGGCTTGAATGACTTGAGCTGGTTCCCCTGAAGCTAAAATAGCGAGGGCCCCTTTCGGCCCAATCCCTGAGACATTTAAAAGTTTTAAAAACAACAACTTTTCTTCACGTGATAAAAACCCATAAAGATGAATAAGATCTTCCCGAACGTATTGATATGTATATACTTTCACTTCTTGTCCTTCGTATTTGGAAAATTGGTACGGATTGGGCGTGAAGAGTTGATACCCAATTCCGTTGTTTTCTACAACAACGTATTCTGGACCGATATAATCGACAATTCCTTTAATATGTTCGTACAACCGTCTTCTCTCCTCTTTACCATGCTTCATTCTATCATAAATCTGCTTCGATTATAAACGGAATGTCTACCGAACGCGTACAGAAAAGCTAAACATAAAAACATCTGTTCTTATATTATCTTCTGTTCTTCTCTAAAAAACAACCGTTACCACAAGAAAAAGGACAGTATCGGCCTGTCCTTTCATTGTTGAGGGAGAGAATATGACTTAAATGTTTCAATCAATTCAAAGTAGCGCTCTTTTGTTCGTACCGGAATTCCATTCATTAATTCTTCCCGTTTTTTACTTTCCAATTTGCTTAAATCAATTTGAAAAAATGATTGAATAATCGTTGAAGGATTCGTTTTTCCATTAAATATCGCCAAGGTTCCATCTTTCGACACTCCAAAATATCCGTTCGCTTTTAATAACGGAGAAATATCTTCTACTTGTTGCTTAAAGATGACTATGTTCTCATCCATATCAACAAGCTGCCAGTGGTCGTATTTTGCCCAAAAATCTTCCATCGCCCAAATCGTTTCATTCACCGTTTCGTGACTCATTTCCCCATCTAAATATTCGCGTTGCAATATAACTTTGACTTGTAATGGGGTAGCGACATGGATCCCTTCATCTGTCTTTGCCTCATAGTCTTTCGCTTCTTTCGTCGATGTAAACAAAAAGATAGATATCGCCAATGTAAGCGTACAGATGAAGATGATTATTCGTCCTAACATAGAGGTCACCTCATTTTCTTCCTCATATGAATGATTGGTGAATGAAGAGTGTAAGCTGCTAACTTTATTTTGTCCCAATGAATACAAATTAATCCAAACTAGACGATTTTTTTAATTTGATGCGAAGGCCCTGAAGTCTTTTGGCAAAAAAAATAACGGTAGCACTAAATGGCTACCGTTTCAATTATTGTTGTTGATAGTTATGGTAAATATCTTGAACATCATCGTCATCTTCAAGCATATCCAGCAATTTTTCCATTTTCGCCTCTTGTTCTTCATTTAATGACGTATATGTTTGCGGAATCATCGTAATTTCAGCAGTAGCAAACGAAAAACCGCTATTTTCTAACGTTGTTTTTACGTCCATGAAACTTTCTGGATCGGTATAAATTTCAAATACTTCTTCACTAGACTCCATCTCTTCCGCTCCAGCTTCAATGACTTGTAGTAGCATGTCATCTTCGTCGACTTCTAGACCTTCCCGTTCAATCACTAAATACCCTTTTCGATCAAATAAATAAGAAACGCATCCAGTTTCACCAAGGTTTCCACCATTTTTAGAGAAGGCTAGACGAACGTTAGAGGCGGTACGGTTTTTATTATCCGTCAAACATGTCACCATAACGGCCACTCCACCTGGTCCATATCCTTCATATGTAATCTCTTCATAATTTTCAGCCGCTTGGTTCCCAGTTGCTTTATTAATCGCCCGTGTAATGTTATCGTTCGGCATGTTCGCCGCTTTTGCTTTTTCAATGACAAGCCGTAATGCTGGGTTAGACTCTGGGTCACCCCCACCTTGTTTAGCCGCAACATATAGTTCTTTTGCTAACTTTTGAAATATTTTACCGCGTTTTGCATCTTGTGCATTTTTGCGTCGTTGAATGTTTTTCCACTTAGAATGTCCAGCCATTCTAACTTCCCCTCTCATCAAACTTGTCTACCTTACTATATCATAAATGGTTTCATTATAGGTAACAACTCCTTTTCATCAATAGTAAGAATTCCCATCCCGCAAAAGCAGGATGGGAACGTTTATTCATTTCGTTTAACCCAATCGAGTAAATCTTGTAAATCAAAATTAATCGCTTCCCGCGGTCCACCATCTCGGAGGTCATTGTCAATATTACGTACTCGACTAAAAGTCCCTTCGTCTGTCACAACCGTCACCGTGCGCCCATGTAAATAAGGAGTGACTTTTTGACGAATGGTAGCCAATGTCGTTGATTGTTTGGATTCATCCGCTAAATCAACCGCAATTAAAATATCGGTACCATAGGCAACGGCTCGGACATCCTCCACATTGGGAACCGATGCGGTCACATCGGCAATTTGTTCGGACAGTTCTCCTTCATACGCATTGTAGTACGACGAGCGCGGGCGTTGGCTTTGATCATCTAAGTGTCCATGGTAATTAGCATCCCCGCGTGGAAAGCGAATGTCGCGTTCAAAAAAGCTTTTATCATAATTAGCTAGTGGCTTCGACGGATTTTTTGGGTTTCCATATTCGTCTTTTTGGCTCAAATATTTTCTCTTATGCTCTTGAATGGCTTGACCTTCCGCTCCAAACGAATGGTCCATCCATTCGGTTAGTGGACCGTCGTTACGTTCATTCCGCTCATTTGCATGGCCTTCGTTTGAAAAGAAGCCTAACGGTTCGTACGTATCTTCGTACCGTTTTGGTGCAGCTTCTTCATCTTGTGTGTTACATGCAGCCATACTCCCCATGAACAAACATGTTATGGGAATTAGAAGCAAGCTTTTTCGCACGTGAAAACCCCCAATAAAATAAGCTTGAGCTAAATACTTAGCTCAAGCTTATTTTACGTGAAATGTACAAGAACCATTCGAGCAATAATTGGGTTAAAATTTCGGAGGAGCAGCTGCAAGTTGGCGTTTGTGCTCTGAACGTTTATGCAGTCGGTCAATAATTTCACGATCTTTCTCTGGAATTTCTTCTCCTTTTAAGTATTTATCAATCATTTCATACGTCGTTCCCATTTCACTTTCATCGGTTTGTCCTTCCCAAAGACCAGCACTTGGAGCTTTTGTAATTATTTCATTCGGTACTCCTAACAGTTTCGCTAATTCCCTTACCTCTGATTTCGTAAAATGAACGAGTGGAACTAAATCAACACCGCCATCACCATACTTCGTAAAATATCCCGTATGCCATTCCGCTGCATTGTCTGTTCCCGTAACTAAGTAATTGTAGTTATTCGCGACCGCATATAATGTAGTCATACGCAGGCGAGCACGTGTATTCGCATCTCCTAAACGAGCACGTTCTTCGTTCCACTCATTTTTTGCTTTTAGCTGTTGTTCAATTTTACTAAATAGTATTTGGTGTGTTTCGGTTAAGTCGATAATGTGATAGTCAATTCCACAACTTTCAACGACTTTTAACGCGTCTTCTTTGTCTTTCGGATTGCTTTTACACGGCATAATAAGTCCTAGAGAATTTTCTGGGAAAGCCCGTTTTATTAAATGAGCGACCACAGCGGAATCGATTCCACCACTAATACCAACAATTAAGCCGTCAGCGTTCGCTTCTTTCACTTTTTCCCGTAACCACTTAATCAGTTGGTCAATTTTTTCTTGCATCATCAATACTTCCTTTCCAATAGTTTCGTCCACTTTATTTTATCATATTTAAAAGGTGTTGATTCAATTGAAATCTCCAAGGAAAGGATCGAATTGTCATATAAATCAATGAGGAAAACATACGTTGTTGATAGGTATAGTCTTTTTTGAAAAAACGATTCCACTCACGAAAAATATCAGTTGGATATAAAAGTGCTACCTTAAAGGGTTCTTGATTTAGGAAGCTTGATATCCCTTTGTGACCATGTAATTCATCCCAATTTCCATGTATATTTGGTATTATTCTATGACAAAATTGCAAATAATCAATCACACTTGGTGCAATCGCTATTAAATCAAAATCGATCATATATAAATGATTTTCGGTCAACAAAAAATTGTGATGGGCTACATCCCCGTGGATAATCGACCATGGTTTTTGGACAAAAAAATCTTCATGATCTTCCATATACTCTAGTGCGTATTCCGCCCATTGTTGATACAAATACAAAAAGTCTGACGGAACCCACTGCTGTATGAGTGGTAACCACATTTTAAATTCCGTATATCTTTCCTTCCATTTTTCCAATTGGTGAAAAAATGGAAGTTGCGATTGAAATTCTGGTACTAGGTAAAAGGTGGTTTCATGAAATTTCTTTAATAAACTGAGCACTTGCTGACGAAAACACGGTGATGAATAAGTTCCCTCTTGTTTTTTATCGCCTAAATAACTCATAACTCCCACGTATTTCCCATCAAACGGCAGAAGTTGATATTGATGAAGGGGATGGAACGTATACGTTTCTCGAAACTGTAAATCATATAATCTTTTCGTAAACTCGATTTGACGTTCTAATTTTTTTTTCGACGAAAATAATTTAATCAACCATGTTTCTTTTCCAGTCGCTATCCAGACGCCTTCTTTTACAAACGTTAATGTATCTATGGGGAGAAACACTTTGTTCTTTAAAAAAAGAAGGAGACGAGCTTGTAGTTCGTCTCCCCTTACAACAGTGCTAAAAATCATTACTTTCCTCATCGCTACGCGGCATTCCAAACGGTTGTTGATATCCCATTCCATACATTGGATAGCCGCCCATTATTGGTTGACCATATCCATAGCCATAAGGATACGGCTGCCCATATGGGTTACCATAGACTGGTGAATCCTCTTGTGCTTCGTGATCTTGAGGGGCAGTTGGTTGCGAAGCACTTCTTGTTGGCATCATTTGACTCATTGGATACATTTGTGGCTCTTGCACTTGTGGCATTGGCGCTCCTACACCATACATTGGATAGCCTGCTCCTGGCATCATAGGAGAAACTGGATAATAAGGACTTGGTGTTGGGTAATAAGGCATCATTGGATATCCCATTTGCGGCATCATTCCATCTATTGGCATTTCTGATGATGTTTGAGCAAAACCTTGTTGCCCTTCGTACATTGGCATCATTCCATATGGAGACGATTCATCATCATCGTAATTCCCCATTTGTTGCATCATTTGGCCATCTGCTGGCATCATTTGATTCATTGGATACATCGGCATTCCTGGTTGTGGCATCGGAGCTCCTACACCATGCATCGGATAATGAAAGCCTGCTCCTGGCATCACGGGAGTTACTGGAACGCAGTGTGGGTACGGATAACAATACATTGGTGGAATATATGGCACTTTAGGCATTTCCTTCGGTGGTACCTCAGGTTTTACTTCCTCTTTCACCGGAATAAGTTTTGGTGGTGTTGGAGGAATTTGTTGTGCTTGCTGTACTTGCATATTTGCCATATTCATCATGTAATAATTGTTAATATCGATTTCTGGGACAACTGGTTGAGGCATTTTCGGGATGTATGGCTTCATCGGTACCTCTTTCTTAGGTACTTCTTTTGGAGCAGGAGGTTTCATGTCTGCGTAAGGATGTGGTGGAATCGGTACTTCTTTTTTTGGGGCATAATTAATTTTTGTTTCTTTTTTGACCGTACCTCCAGTTGTTGGAACTTTAATTTTCATACCTGGCATAATCATATCGGGGTTCGACAATTGGGTATTCATTTTTTTTAACTCTTCAAAATTAACGCCATATTTTTTGGCGATTTTCCAAAGAGTATCCCCTTTTTGGACAATATGAATTTTCACTCTTTTTCCCTCCTAAGACATAAGTCCATATATTGTATGAAAAAATAGGCCATTTGCTAATAATCTTCATCAAAACTTATGCGTTTTTTTAGGAAATTATGATTCGTGAAGAAAAAAAGGCCTTACCAACCAGTTATTGATCATAAGATGATAGAGGGAAAATATGGAAGTGTAGTACATTAGACAAGGGGAAAAAGATTGGAAAGCTATTGGGGGCACTCCTTCCAGCCAGAAAGGGAACTGACGATAAAAAGAGGCCCAACCACGGTTTATCTTGGTGATTAACAACAAACAACACTTTCTCCCGGTTGCTATTTATGAGGTAACCATGTCGGATATGAATGGGTACAAGACTATGGGCCCCATTTAAGAATCGGGAAAAAAATTTGTCGCTTTCATGATTTATTTGTGTACCAGTATATAGAAACAAAGGAGTCGCTAAAAATTTTCCACTCAATTCGATGCTGAGCAGAAGAAAGAGGAGCACAATGGTTACAATGGAACGGCAATCCGACCACTATAAGCTTTTAAAAAGGGCTATGTTATAAGTCATGGTTGATATTTAAAAAGTTATTCACATGAAGCGAAAGGCGGCGACTCCAGCGGGAACAAGAAGCCGCAAGACCCTTACTTGAGCG